>ONVT01000216.1 GCA_900321365.1 uncultured Eubacteriales bacterium
ATATATAACCATTCGTATTATACATCGGATACGACGGCATTGCCACCCGGCCGTTTATGTTACAATTCAGAGGCCCGCCGCCGTCCCTCTGGATAGCAGCTGAATAATGACGACAGACCGCGTGGTTCCGATTTTGTTTTTAGGCGATACTTCCAAAAATACGAAAACGTTTTGCACGCAGCGTTCTGGTATGCGATAATATATGCCACCTGTCAGGCAGCGGTCTGCTCCGGCAGGGAACAGTCCCTCAGGAGGAAGAGAGAGTGAGAAAGTTTACATTCAGGGGAGGCGTCCACCCGTACGAGGGGAAGGAACTGACGGCGGAAAAGCCGGTCAGGGTCATGGAAGCAGGAGTGGAGCTTGCCTTTCTTTTGTCGCAGCATATCGGGGCGCCGGCGAAGAGTATCGTCAAAAAAGGCGATCAGGTTCTGGCCGGACAGATGATCGCGGAGGCGGGAGGCTTTGTCTCCGCGCCTGTATTTTCCTCTGTATCGGGAACCGTGAAGGGGATCGAGAAGAGAAGGACTGCTTCCGGCAGCCTTGTTGACGCGATCATCGTTACGAACGATTTCAGGAACGAGAAGGCTCCGACGCAGCCTCTTGACGGGATGGAGGAATATCTTGCCCTGGACGGGGACGCAGACGGGAACCAGCCGGAACATAACCTGATATCCCGTCCCGCTGCACAGGCCCTGGAGCTGATCCGGCCGGATGAGCGCCTTGAGCGCCTGAAGCCACAGGAGGTTCTGGAACGGATCAGGGCGGCCGGGATCGTCGGAATGGGAGGCGCGGGGTTTCCCACGCACGTCAAGCTGTCCCCCTCCGATCCGGAAAAGATCGATTACATTCTGGTGAACGGATCTGAGTGCGAGCCTTATGTCACCTGCGACTATCGGCTGATGTGTGACCGGCCCGGGGAACTGATCGCCGGTCTGAAGGCTGTGCTGAAGCTTTTCACGGGCGCAAAGGGAGTGTTCTGCATCGAGGACAATAAGCCGAATGCCATCCGCATCCTGACCGACGCGCTTCTCAGGGAGGAGCATATCTATGTCGCGCCGTGCAGAACCAAGTATCCGGAGGGTGCGGAGCGTAGCCTGATCAAAGCAATTACCCGCGCCGATGTCAATTCCAGGATGCTGCCTGCCGACGCGGGATGCATCGTAATCAACGTCAGCACGGCGTTTGCGATTTTTGAGGCGGTATTTCTCGGAAGGCCTCTTTACCGGCGCGTCCTGACCATCTCGGGAGACGCGGTGGTGAATCCGGAGAATTTCCTCGTTCCGACCGGAGTATCCTTTGGGGAGGTCGTCCAGAAGGCCGGGGGGTTCCTCGAGACGCCGGAGAAGATGATCGCCGGCGGACCGATGATGGGCTTTGCGCAGAGCGATTATACCGGGGTTGTCACGAAAACATCCAGTGCCCTCACCGCGTTCCGGTATGACCTGGTCTCAAGAATTCAGGAGAGCGCCTGCATCAACTGCGGCAGGTGTGTGGATGCGTGTCCCGCGCGTCTGGTTCCGAGCCACCTGGCTGACATGGCGAAGAATATGGAGCTGGAAAAATTCGAGGAGAATTATGGACTGGAGTGTGTGAACTGCGGCTCCTGCTCCTGGAGCTGTCCTGCGGGAAGGCCTCTTGCCGCCCTGGTCAACCAGGGAAGACAGTTGCTTCTGGCACAGCGAAGAAAAGCAAGGAAATAAGGAGAGTCTATGAATTCGAAACTGCAGGTTTCCGCGTCCCCGCATACCAGGGGGATGATGACCACAGGAAAGATTATGGCCCTGGTGCTGGCCGCTCTTATGCCGGCATGTCTGGTCGGTGTGCTTGCATTCGGCGCGCATGCGCTGATGGTGCTCATCTTCTCGACAGCCTCCGCTGTCGCTGCGGAATACGTTTATGAGAAGCTTCTGAACAGACCCGTTACCGTCACGGACGGTTCCGCTGCGGTTACCGGCCTTCTGATCGGCATGAACATGCCTCCGCAGATCGACCTCTGGATTCCCTGCCTGGGCAGTGTTTTCGCGATCGTCGTGATCAAGCAGCTCTACGGAGGGATTGGGAAGAACTTCATGAATCCCGCCCTCGGCGCGAGATGCTTCCTCCTGATTTCATTTGCGGGAAAGATGACTACCTTTCAATCCGGGAGCGGCCTCCTGAGAATCACGGAGACGATTCCGGACGCGGCCGACGCGCTCTCCGGGGCGACGCCTCTGGCTTACCTGAAGACCGGAGCCCTGTATGATCTGAAAGCCCTGTTCTTCGGAACGGTGCCCGGATGCATCGGGGAGGTCAGCGCTGCTGCTCTTCTTCTGGGAGGGATCTTCCTGCTGGCCATGAAGGTCATCCGGATCCGTATTCCCGGAACCTACCTGGGGTGCTTTGCCGTCCTGACACTGATCACCGCCCTTGCGCGCGGATATGAATCGCCGCTGCTCTATACGCTGCAGCAGCTGAGCGCGGGAGGCCTCATGCTCGGCGCGTGGTTTATGGCGACCGACTACGTGACATCACCGATCACCGCCAGGGGACAGCTTGTCTTCGGATGCGCGCTGGGTGTCCTCACGTGGGTGTTCCGAATGGTCGGTTCCGGCGCGGAGGGTGTGTCCTATTCAATCATCTTCATGAACCTCCTGGTGCCGGTCATCGAGCGCTATACCAGGCCTGTGGCGGCGGGCATGGTCCGCCAGAACCGTGAGAACCGGCGCCTGATGAGGAAGAAGAGAAGAGAGGCCAGACGCCTGAAGGCGGCGGGCGGAAAGAAGGAGAAGGACGCATGAGTGAGACAGATAAGAACAGACTGAGTGAGCTGGAAGGGAAGGGACTGCATATCCCGCCGCCTGGATCCGGACCGGATCCTGTGAGAAACCTGACGCCCGGATCCGGATCGGATCCTGTGAGGAACCTGCCGCCCTCTGATGAGATCTATACCGGCCAGGAATACAGAACGTCTTCCTCAAAGAGCGTGGAAAAGCCGGCGAGTATCGGTAAGGATATCCTGATCCTGGTGATGATCACGCTCGTGGCGGGCGTCCTTCTGGGCGCGGCTTACACCGTGACGAAGGGGCCTGTCGCCAGGGCGCAGGAGGCTGCAAGGGCAAAGGCGCAGAGCGAAGTCATGAGCAGCGCGCAGAGCTTTGACACGCTGTACGCCTCCGGCCAGGACGGGGAAGAGGAGATTCCCGCCTCCCTTCCCGATGCCCTTGAGGATGCCGGGATCGGGACGACTGAGGTTAAGCAGATCGACGCGGCCCTTGACAAAGATCAGAAGGTCATCGGATATGTCATCACGGCGAGCGATCCGGACGGATACGGCGGCGACGTGGAACTGATGTGCGGCATCATTCCCGGCGATGACGGATCTGTGACGATTGAAGGGATCTCATTCCTGAGCCTGTCCGAGACGGCGGGCATGGGCATGAGGGCAAAGGAAGACTCCTTCATGGATCAGTTTTCCAAAAAGACGGTTCCGAAGGGAAAGCTGATCGTCTACTCGAAGAACGGGGCCGTGGAGGAGTATGAGATCGACGCGATCAGCGGCTGCACGATCACGACATCCTCCGTGACGGACGATGTCAACGCTGCGATGATCACGGCCCTTCATCTGATGGAAAACAGACAGGAGGAGACCGAATGAGTACGAGAAATCCCGGAATGCTGATCGATCCCGACCGCAGGAAAAGACGCTTTGACATAAGCCGGTATATTCACCTGAAGAAAGATTCCGCTCCCGAGAGGATTGTGAACGGGATCTATTACGAGAATCCCGTCTTCATGCTCGCGCTGGGCATGTGCCCGACACTGGCGACCACGACCTCGGTGACCAATGCCATCGGCATGGGGCTTTCCACCACCGTGATCCTGATGATGTCGAACCTGTTTATTTCCCTGCTTCGGGGGATTATCCCCGAGAAGATGAGAATGCCGTCTTACATTGTCATCATCGCGTCGTTCGTGACGATCGTCGACTTCCTGATGCAGGGATTTACGCCCGCAATGTATGAATCTCTCGGCGTGTATATCCCGCTGATCGTCGTCAACTGCATCATCATGGGAAGGGCCGAGGCATATGCCGGAAAGCACGCGCCCCTGTCTTCCCTTGCCGACGGACTGGGGATGGGGATCGGGTTTACGATCGCCCTGGTTCTGGTCGCGGCCGTGAGGGAGCTGCTGGGCAGCGGAACGCTGGCGGGAATCCGTGTGATGCCGGGAGGTTATGAGCCGGTAAACATCTTCGTCCTTGCACCCGGCGCATTTCTCGTGCTCGCGGTGTTTGTCGCCATTATGAACCGGCTGCATATCGGGGCTGCCAGGAGGGATGATGAGTGGGATCCGACCGCAAAGTTCGTCTGCGGCGACTGCCGCAGCTGCCCGAGAGTTAAGGGCTGCGGAGGCAAGCCGGCCCTTGAGGCTGTCGCAGACAGGAAAGAAGGGAGGCCGTGATGTCATTTACCGCGATACTGATGCTGGTTGTAACGACGATTCTTGCGAACAATGTCGTA
>ONVT01000008.1 GCA_900321365.1 uncultured Eubacteriales bacterium
AGGAGGCATAATCATGGCAAAGAAAGTAACAGGCTATATCAAGCTGCAGATCCCGGCAGGCAAGGCCACCCCGGCTCCTCCGGTAGGTCCGGCTCTTGGCCAGCACGGTGTTAACATCGTGCAGTTCACAAAGGAGTTCAACGCAAGAACCGCTGATAAGGGCGACCTGATCATCCCGGTCGTAATCACCGTTTACGCGGACCGTTCCTTCAGCTTCATTACGAAGACTCCGCCTGCAGCAGTACTTCTGAAGAAAGCATGCGGCCTGGCAAAGGCTTCCGGCGTTCCGAATAAGGAAAAGGTCGCCACGATCTCCAAGGACAAGATCCGTGAGATCGCCGAGACGAAGATGCCGGATCTGAATGCAGGTTCCATCGAAGCCGCGATGAGCATGATCGCGGGAACCGCCCGTTCCATGGGTATCGTAGTCGAGGAATGAATGAGTAAGCATGCTGAATAAGTGGGAGGGTTTGCATCCCGCTATCACCACCAGGAGGTATATCATGAAGAGAGGAAAGAAATATCAGGAAGCCGCGAAGCAGATTGACCGCACACGGCTCTATGACACAGAAGAAGCAGTCGCTCTTGTGAAGCAGAATGCTTTTGCGAAGTTTGATGAGACCATCGAGGCCCACATCCGCACAGGATGCGACGGCCGTCACGCGGACCAGCAGATCCGTGGAGCAGTTGTTCTTCCGCATGGAACCGGCAAAACCGTCCGTGTGCTTGTATTCGCGAAGAACCAGAAGCTGGATGAGGCAAAGGAAGCCGGTGCGGACTTTGTCGGAGGAGATGAACTCATCCCGAAGATTCAGAACGAAGGCTGGCTGGATTTTGATGTTGTTGTCGCTACCCCGGATATGATGGGTATCGTTGGCCGCCTGGGCCGCGTACTCGGACCGAAAGGCCTGATGCCGAACCCGAAGGCCGGAACCGTTACCATGGATGTCGCGAAGGCGATCCAGGACATCAAAGCCGGTAAGATCGAATACAGACTGGACAAGTCCAACATCATCCATGTACCGATCGGAAAGGCATCCTTCACACAGGAGCAGCTTACCGAGAACTTCCAGACGCTGATCGAGGCTATCATCAAGGCAAGACCCGCCGCTCTGAAGGGAACGTTCCTGAAGAGTGTCGTCATCGCTCCGACCATGGGCCCGGGCATCAAGCTCAACCCGGCGAAGTTCAGCTGACGACAGGAAGAGGCCGTGCGCCTGACGGTGCCGGCTGATGCTGATGAGAACCACCGCAGATCATATCCATACAAATTAAAACCGCTTATAGCAGAATCCCGCGCCGCCGGCGCGGGATTCTGCGTTTCTTTCCGCCCCCCGCCGTCCCTGCGGCTGCAAAACCGCCTTTGCGAGCCACCAGAGCAGGAGCGTCGCCAAGATCCGAAAATGCCCCTTGACAATGGAGGTGGCGCGTGGTAGAGTTGCCAGGATGACTGCCGAAGACAGCAGGTTCCCGTGAGGGTATAATGTGAGAGCGCCTGCCGAGGAAGTGTGAATTCAATCATGTGGATGAACGCGCCTTCCTGCATTGTGGCATGGAAGACGCTTTTCTTATTCTTTTGCGGTCATTACAAAATCTATAAGGAGGTAATGAAAATGGCAAAAGTGGAACTGAAGCAGCCTGTCGTGGACGAGATCGCGGCAAATGTAAAGGACGCGGACGCGGTTGTTCTTGTGAACTATCTTGGCATCACAGTTGCCGGTGACACTGCGCTGCGCAAGGAGCTGCGCGAGGCAGGAATCACCTACAAGGTCTACAAGAACACGATGATGAATTTCGCCTTTAAGGGAACGGAATTTGAGGCGTTGTGCCCGCACCTTCACGGAGCGAACGCAATCGCGATTTCGAAGGACGATGCGACTGCGCCGGCACGCATCATCAAGAAGCATCTCAAGGCGAATCCCACCATTCATATGATTGGCGGCGTGATTGAGGGCAAGTACTACGATGAGGCGCAGGTACAGACACTGGCGGATATCCCGGGCAGGGATGTACTGCTTGGAAGACTGTTTGGCTCGATGCAGAGCCCGGTTGCGAACTTCGCGAGAGTGATCAAACAGATCGCCGAGAAGGATGCCCCGGCGGCAGAGTAATGCCAGTCAGGCAGGGATTGTTATCAAAAAGAATCAACTAATTATTATACAGGAGGAATCATAATCATGGCAAAGCTTACGACTGCCGAGTTTATCGAGGCGATTAAGGAACTGAGCGTTATGGAACTGAACGAGCTCGTCAAGGCTTGTGAGGAAGAGTTCGGTGTTTCCGCTGCGGCGGGTGTTGTTGTCGCGGGTCCTGCGGCTGCGGCTGAGGAAGTAGAAGAGAAGACCGAGTTTGACGTCGAGCTGACTGAGATCGGACCGAACAAGGTTAAGGTCATCAAGGTTGTCCGTGAGGCGACCGGCCTTGGTCTGAAGGAAGCGAAGGAAGTCGTTGACAATGCTCCG
>ONVT01000017.1 GCA_900321365.1 uncultured Eubacteriales bacterium
AATACATCCAGGCTGTCCGCCCCCAGATCATCCTTAAATGTTGTCTCCATGGTAATCTCGTCCAGATCCACACTCAGCACATCCGCAATGATCCGCTGCATCTTTTCAAATTCCATCGTGTCCTCCTTCCTGAAAGCACTTTTCAGATGCCTGACTCACTGACGTCTTTCGGAACGCCATACTGTGTTTCCTTTGTCTGTTTATCTGTCGACGAATTCTATACTCGCGAACGAATTCAACTGCCGATTGATATTCTTCTCCGCGGTTTGTGCAGTTAACGAATTGCCTGCCTTCGGCAGTCAATAAGCTTAACTGGTATAATCAATCTGCCTTTTCCAGATAGGAAGAAATCTTCGATGCGATATCTTCCTTATAAAACTGCACGCACTGCTCGATCGCGCGGGTAACATCCGCCGCCTTTGCGCTGCCATGCATCTTCACCACAAGGCTTTTGAGTCCAAGCACCGGCGCGCCGCCGTACTTCCCTGTGTCGAACCTGCCGAGGGATCTTTTCAGCGCGCTCTTTACAAGCAGGGCGCCGAGCTTGCTTTTCGCGGAAGAATAGAATGCGCTCTTCATCTCCGACAGGAGCATCTTGCCGGTTCCTTCGTACATCTTGAGGAGAATATTCCCCGTAAATCCGTCGCACACCGCAACGTCACAGGTGCCATAGGGAATATCCCTGGCCTCGCAGCTTCCGGCAAAATGAATCTCCCCCTTCTGTCCCATCTCCTTGAGAAGCGGGAATGTTTCTCTCACAAGGCTGTTGCCCTTCTCCTCCTCGGCGCCGATGTTAACGATTCCGACCTTCGGCTCCTTCACACCCATAACGCTCTGGAGGTAGATCGTTCCGAGTTTGGCCCACTGGGCAAGATGCTCCGGCCTGGCGTCGACATTGGCACCGCAGTCAAGAAGCAGCATTGCGCCTTTCTTCGTTGGAATCATGGATGCAAACGGCGGCCTCTGCACGCCGCGGATCCTGCCGATGATTCCCTGTCCGCCGACGACCACGGCTCCGGAATTTCCCGCTGAGATAAATGCGTCTGCCTCGCCGTTTTTCACCAGCTGCAGGGCCCTGACCATCGAAGAATCCTTCTTCCGCCGGATCGATTCCACCGGATGCTCATCCATTCCGATCACATCTTCAGCATTGAACACTGAGATGGAACCCCCGGGATAAGCCTGGCCCTTCAGACATGCTTCGATCTCCTTCTGTCTGCCAACAAGAATCACGGAGATATCCTGCATGTTGTTCACAGCGGCAATGACTCCCTTTACAATCTCCTCCGGCGCATTGTCGCCTCCCATCGCGTCCGCCGCGATCCGGATCTTCTCAGCCATCTTATATTTCCTCCATCCCGTCAGTACTTTGCAACCCCAATCCTGCCATGTATTTCCTGTTCACAAAGTGTACTATATCATGTAGTAAAACGCAAGGAAGCTTAAAGAGCTTCGCCCTGACCGACATGCGTACAGTTGCCCGCCTCCGGCCAGGGAGCAGGCTTCTGAACTGTAACTGTGCGAAAAAAACAAGTTAGACCATGAGAAGGTCTAACTTGCTTCCATCTTCTTGTACCGGAATAATCAAAGTCAGGCTTCTTCGCCAACCTTGATGATCTCCCTCTTGTTGTAGCTTCCGCAAGCCTTGCAGACTGCATGCGGTCTCATGAGAGCGCCGCACTTGCTGCACTTGACAAGAGTCGGAGCCGCCATCTTCCACTGAGCATGCTTCATATCTCTTCTTGACTTGCTGTGCTTATTCTTCGGGCAAATCGACATGGTTTACACCTCCTTGAACTTGCTGAAAACATCCAGGACCTTCGCCATTCTTGGATCAAGCGCCTTGCGTTCGCAACCGCAGTCACCATGGTTTAAGTTCTGACCGCACACCGGGCACAGTCCTTTGCAGTCCTCCTTACAGAGAACGCGGGACGGCCAGTTCAGCAGAGCCTCACCAAAGAGCAGCTTATCCACGTCCAGGTGATATCCTTCCAGAAAGCAGTCCGGATCAAAGGACGATTCATCGTCTTCCTCTTCCTCTTCAGATCCCTGCGGAACCTGATCCGGACCTTCGTCCGCCCTGGCCGGTACAGTCTCTCTGAAATCCAGCTGAAGCGGAACCGTGACGCTGTCGAGACATCTGTCACACGGAATCTCTGTTTCGATCTCTGCCTTTCCCTCAATCACCAGATGGCTCGGATCCTTCTTCTGAATCACGAGCAAGACCGGTGTCTTCCTGGTAATCGGAAAGCTTCCAAAGCTGAAATCCAGCCTGTCAGATTCGATCGGCACCTCTGTTTCGATTCTCTGATCGTCGAGAAGTACATCTGTAAGATTCAGCATCATAAGACAGATACCCCTTCAAAGCGCACTCC
>ONVT01000169.1 GCA_900321365.1 uncultured Eubacteriales bacterium
TCGAAGAGCAGACGCAGCTCAGGCAGGCACCGATCCCGCAAGCCATCTTCTCCTCCATCGACAGCCAGCACTCAATTCCGTTTTCCAGCGCATACTGCTTCAGCCCCCGCAGCATGGGAACAGGCCCGCAGGCAAAGATCACGTCCGCATGAAGACCCTGCGTGCGGATCGCGTCGAGGACATTGCCCTGCGTTCCGAAACTGCCGTCCTCTGTCGCAATCACTGTCTCACACGGGAAGTCCTCCCGGAGAAACATCCGGGCGTCACGGTATCCGAGAACCGCCTTCACGTCGGCTGCCGTCGTGACTACCGGTTCTGCGCCGGCTGCTCCTTCGCCCGCTGCTTTCGCATCCACAGCGCAGGCCGTCAGGCGCCTCGCCGTCTCTAACATCGGAGGGATCCCGATGCCGCCGCCGATCAGGAACACGCGCTTTCCCTTCGCCGCGTCAAGCGGAAATCCATTTCCAAGCGGACCCGCGATGTCCACGCTCCCGCCCCCGGAAAGTTCGGAAAACTCTTTTGTTCCTTTTCCCGCGATCCGAAAGACCAGCCTCAGGACTCCGTTTTTCCCGTCCGCCTCGCAGACCGAAATGGGGCGCGGAAGAAGCCTGGCAGTGTCATGTGCATAGACATTCACGAACTGACCCGGCTTCGCGGCGGCTGCGATCCTGTCAGTCTGCAGCCGGAGACTGAAGATATCTGTCCCGATCCGCTCACAGTCAAGAACCCTGGCATTTTCTCTGTACTTCATGCTCACTCCGTGTAACGTATATAATCATCTGTACGGTCGGATCACTTTTACCCCATCATTCACAAAACCCGCGCTTTGCTCATCAGGAGAAGCTCCCCGCAAAACAGATATGCTGTTTTCCGTTCCCATCATGATCTGGTCACAGGAATCAGAACGGCAAATCT
Source organism: uncultured Eubacteriales bacterium (assembly GCA_900321365.1). The sequence continues at coordinate 916 of ONVT01000169.1, forward strand.
CAGCCGCCAAGCGCCTGCTCAATATCCTTCTTCATGTCCAGTACCGCCTCGCGCGCCGCGTCAGCGAAGCCTTCGCTTCCAAACCGGTCCGCGTACGGAGCCTTCTTATATGCGGCGATGATGCCGCGGGACGAATTCACGATCGCCCCGAGCCCGTCCTCTCTGAAGAATGGGACCAGGTCCTTCCCTGTTCCGCCCTGTGCGCCGTAGCCCGGCACCAGAATAAAGCTCTTCGGCATGATCGCGCGCAGCCGCTCGCCCATCTGCGGGTAGGTCGCGCCCACGACTGCCCCGACCTCGCTGTAGCCGCTCTCACCGATCAGAGCCGGGTCGGACGCCCATTCGTCGACTTTTCTTCCCACAAGCTCATAGAGCGGAACCGTTCTGCCGTCATCTGCGGCCACCATCCGGTCCTGGAACTCTCCGCTGGACGGGTTTGATGTCTTCACCAGGACAAAGATTCCCTTTCCACAGGCGGCACATTCCTTGACAAAAGGCATCACCCCGTCGCTCCCGAGATACGGATTCACCGTACAGATGTCTTCGTCAAATGCGCTGAAGGTGTTTTCACCGACCGTCACTTTCCCCAGATGCGCCGCCGCGTACGCTGCAGAGGTCGAGCCGATGTCTCCGCGCTTCACGTCACCGATCACGATCAGCCCCTTCGATTTGCAGTATTCCACGGTTCTGGCAAATGCCTGCAGTCCCGGGAGCCCAAACTGTTCGTACATCGCAATCTGCGGCTTCACGGCGGGAACCAGATCCGCAACCGCGTCCGTGATGGCTCTGTTGAACTGCCAGATCGCCTCCGCGGCGCCCTCCAGCGTCTGTCCGAATTCCTGATATGCCTTCTTCGTCACCTCATCCGGGAGAAAGCTCATCTGCGGGTCAAGTCCCACGCAGATCGGCGCCTTCGTCCTTCGTATCGCCTCTACAAGCCTGTCAATCATCATATTCTGCTCCTTTTCACTCAGGAAACTGTCCCGATATATTCCTGCCATCCAGCTCAGGATCTGTCTGCCATGCAGACGTGCTTCTCATCTCAATACTACTCGTCTTTGTACACAATCTCGCCCTCGCAGATCGTGTATTTCACGCGTCCGCGTACCGTCCATCCGTCGAACGGCGTGTTCGTGCCTTTGGATGCGAACTTCCGCCTGTCGATCACCCACTCCTCATCAGGATTGATGATCACGATATCCGCAGGATTGCCCTCGGCGATCTTCCCGTCCCCATACTGGTTCATCAGGTCAAATGCCCTTGCCGGTGCCGCGCTCATGACCCTTGCCATGTCCAGCGGCGACAGGATTCCCGGCTCCACCAGCTTTGTTACGGTCAGACCGACCGCGGTCTCCAGTCCCACGATGCCAAATGCGCAGGTCCTCATGGACCCGAACTTTTCATTTACCGCATGGGGCGCATGATCCGTCGAAATGCAGTCAATCGTCCCGTCCCTCAGGCCGTCGATCAGTGCCTGCCTGTCAGCGGGAGTCCGCAGCGGCGGGTTCATCTTATACTGGGGATTATCCCTGGGAATATCATCGCTTGTCATGGAGAAATGATGGGGACACACCTCTGCCGTCACTCTCACACCGTGCGCCTTCGCCATACGGATCATCTCCACCGCTCCCCGTGTCGAGACATGGCACAGATGCAGATGCGCTCCCGTCTCGGCGGCGAGCACCAGATCCCTGGCGGTGATCACGTCCTCCGTCGAATTCGTGATTCCCGGAAGCTTCAGCCTCTGCGCGTTCGGATCGTCATTGACCACGCCGCCGTTCACAAGGTTTTTGTCCTCGCAGTGCGCGCAGACCGGAATGTCCAGCTCTGCCGCCAGGAGAAATGCCTTCCTGGCAAGCAATGCGTTCATGACGCTCTTTCCGTCTTCCGAAATCGCGGGCGAGCCCGCGTCCACCATCCCTCGGATATCCGCAAGCTCCTCTCCCTTCTGTCCCTTCGTGACTGCGCCGATCTGCATCACATGAATCGGGGAAAGGGCGGCAGCCTTGAAGCGGACATAGTTCACCTTGTCGGGAGTGTCAATCACGGGTCTCGTGTTCGGCATCGCGCAGATCGTGGTATATCCTCCCCTCGCGCCCGCCTCCGAGCCGGTTCCGATGTCTTCCTTGTAGGTAAACCCGGGATCCCTCAGGTGCACATGCAGGTCAACCAGTCCGGGCATCACCCAGCAGCCGGACGCGTCGATCAGAGCCGGCTCGTCCGATACGACATCTCCGCTGTCGCCGACAGCCATCGACACCTGTCTTCTCCTGGGAGCGGGAAACGTCAGGTCGTCACCGATCTTCACGACATTCCCGTCTTCGATCAGAAGATCCGTCACCCGGTCCGTTCCCGACTCAGGATCCAGCACCCGTCCGTGCTTAATCAGGATCTGCATAATCACCTCCAAATGCCTTTCACGGCCCTTCCCCTCGCGCCCGGTTATGTCACATGGGCGGAACCGGGGTGGGTCTGTTGTCGTCCCACGCCAGCTTTACGTCGAACAGGTCTGAAATCAGATCCGGCGAATAGTACATGCGGTATCCGTCAAGGTTCCTTCTCGCCTGCCGAAGATAATCCGGCCCGATCTGTACCCAGTACTTCTGGCTCGCGTCCACATTGCAGAAGATATTAAAGCCCATGTTCTTATAATGAGCATAGTATTCATTTTCCATCGTGTAGGGCTGCCAGTCTCCGATATCCGCGCCGAAGGCGAAGATCAGCACGTCGGTATCGCCCACAATCGGTTCCACCCAGTCTCTCCACCGGCCTGAATCCCTCTGCAGAGCCTCCATGGAGTAGGTTCTCGGGTTGATATGGCCCCAGGTGTGGGACGCGAACTCCCAGCCCTCGGCCTTCATGGCATCCGCCACCTTCGTCGCCTCCTCGACTTCTTTGTCAAAGTCAAAGTCCGGATTCTCCTCGAAGAAAATTCTCTGGAAATCCGTGATCCGGTCCGCCTCCCTGGTCTTGTACACCTCATCCGTGCGGTATCCGAGGACTCCCTCATAGCCGGTCAGTGCGAGGATTCCCTTGTGCCCGTGATAAGCAAAATCCGGATGCTGTTCCACAAACGTGTCAATGAGCGGAACCATATCATAATCGCCGACTGAAATCGATCCGTCATCTTCGATGTAGGTATTCTTGACCTTCCCGTCTTCTGTGACCACCAGTTTCTGTGCGAAACCGTCTCCGTCCATATAGTGGTAATAGCTGACGTCATCCTGGCTGAGTACAAACGGAATCTTTCCCGGCGGAAGCAGGATCTCCTTCTTTTTCAGGTTCCCCTCTTCGTCGAATTCCACCATGTCATGCAGGCTGACCATGACATAGCCCTTGTTGTACATCTGCTGCGTGATTGAATTAAACTCTTCAACCGTCGTCATGACCTGGTTGTAGCCGCCCTCATACTGATCCCCGTCAAATGCCCTGGAGTCGTCATAGACCAGGGAGTGGTAGAACACATGGGTAATCTGGTCAATCGGAAACGATATGCAGGAGGCCTTTGTCTCCTCATAGGTTGCCACGAGATTCTTATACCGGTCGTTGCGGTCATAGTCCGGCTGCTCCTTCAGGAGCGCGATCGCACCGTCATAGTCATACTGGGCCGCCATCCGGTTCGCCTTCGCCTCCGGCGTTCCCTCCCCGGCATCTGACACGGAAGCTGACGCACCGGAGCCACCGCCGTCCTGGCCGGTCTCCTGCTGCGGCAGAGCAGCCGCGTCAGATCCGGAAGAATCTCCGCCCTGCGCATTTTCTCCTGATCCTTCCACGGTATCCTCACCGGGAACACTTCCTCCCGCCAGGATCCCGCTGCCGGCTTCTGTCCAGGGATTCTTGTGCTCCTTGAACTTCATATCATAGATAATCCAGACTGCCATGCCGACTGAAATGAATATCAGCGCGGCAATCAGGCACTTCAGCAGAAGGCTTGACCTTCTCCTGCTGATCTCGCGCTCTATCACAGTCTGATCTCTCTTCGCCATCTATCTGTCCTCTGTCTGGGAAGCCCGCCGCAGGGGTGCATCCAATTGAAGCTTATTCTACCATACTTTATTCCCGCTGTCATGAAAGCGGAAACAATCTCCGGAACAATGTTGCGGAAGCGGGTTACAGTTCCGGGATCCGCGGTCCCTCAGCTGCGGGGGCGGCAGATCCCTGACTTGAACGCGGCTGAGTTTGTCTATATACTGTATCTGTTGCGTGCGGTGAAATGAATGAAGGAGCGGCACCATGTCCCAGCAGCTGAATACTCTCTACAAGCTTATGACGATGTACACCCTGAGCAGGGTTGATTTTGCGCTGACCAACAGCCAGATCGCCAATGTCTTTCTGGACCTGGGCTATACGAATTACTTCAATGTACAGTACGCGCTCGGGGAGCTGGTCGATTCCGGCCTGATCCATGAGGAGGCATATCCGGACTACCGCTACTATGCGCTGACCGATTCCGGGCGCGAGAGTATCGATGCGCTCCGCAGCACGCTTTCCTCCTCCATCCGCTCTGACATCGATGACTACCTCAGGAAAATGCGCCTGGAGTTCCGCGAGGCGCTCTCCAGCAGGTCCGAGTATTACCGGACGACAGAAGGCGACTGGGCGGTCCGCTGCCGCGTCATGGAGCATACTACCGCGCTGATCGACATGACCCTGACCGTGCCGAATGAGACACAGGCGAAGGCCGTGTCAAAGGAATGGAAGGAGAAGAGCCAGGAGATCTATGCCCTGGTCATCCGCAAGCTTACGCAGCCGGACCACATCGACCAGATCGTAGAGGAGAACAGTCCGAAGGCCGGGGATACACCGGCCGATGAAGCAGCGCGTCCGGAGGAAGAGAGTTAATCACCGGTCAGAGTAACAGTCAAAAACATCAGGAAAACTGACGTTTATAGATAAGCTGAACCCGCAACAGATGTTGTGGGTTCTCCTGGAGAAAATGTTGAAAACCAGCATCTGTGATGAGATAATTACAGGAGAAGAAGCACCTCCCGCAGGAGGTGCTTCTTCTATTAGATTCAGCCGCTTTGGGGAGCGCTGAGATTATACATGTTCCCTGAATATCAGGAGAAGTAGTGTGCGCCCAGCTGATAGCTTCCGCTGTGCGTGTTGAAGTACAGCGGGAACCCCGGTACCGGAGTCGCGCCGTTCATCGCATCCTGGGCCGCCGAGTAGCAGGTCGAGTTGACGCCCGATGCAAGTGCTGCCTGCAGGGTTCCGCCGCTTGCCGGATGGAACTGTCCGGGCTGGTTCAGAACCTCGGAGATCGTATTCGGGAAGCTCGAGCTGGCGACACGATTCATGACAACCTGTCCGACTGCCACCATGCCGTCATAAGACTGGTTTCCTGCCTCACACCAGATGATGGCCGCAAGCAGATCAAGGTCGGAATAGCTTCCGTACGCGCTTCCGCCGGACGAAGAGGATGTATCCTCCTGTGCTGGAGCCTCTGTCTGGGCCTCCGTCTGAGGAGCCTGTGTTTCCGGTGTCTGCGTGCTGTCGACGTAAGATGTATCTTCGTAAGTCTCGTAATTTGTGTTATCAGCCGGAGCGGTTTCAGCAGACGCCGCTGTCCCGGATGTCGCCACCGCAGCAGAGGTGTCCCCGCAGGCTGCCAGATACTCGTTCCATGCAGCGATCGCCGCGTCAGCCTTCGTCTTCGCGTCCTCGTCAGAGGTGACGTTCATCGCGGCATTCTGCGCGTTGATGTAGGCGTCATACAGAGCCTGGATCTGCGCATTGTCACTTACCTGCTGGGTGGAGACCGAATCGGTCTGTGCAGCGGAGGTATCTTCTTGCGTGTATGAGGAAGTATCCTCGCAATAAGACTCATCTGACGCTGCTTCCACATACGTTTCATCTGATGCTGTTTCCGCATACGATCCATCCGATGCCGGCTGCGCATACGTTTCCGGAGCCGGCTCCGAATAAGCCTCTTCTGCCGGTGCTGATGAGACTTCCGCCTCCGCGAAAGAGACCGTATTCTCTCCGGAGTCCTCAGCCGGCTTTTCCGCCGTTGCTGACGGGACATCCGCAGCGGTCATCGTCGCGGGGACATTTTCATCGTCCTCACCGTTCGCGGGAACGGCAGTATCCACCAGCAGAACCCTGGTCACGTCTTCTTCCGACACGAATCCGGCGGAGTGCTCGCCACGCTGAACCGTGATCCAGTGTCCGTTGTCCTCGATCATGCCCATGGGGGTGCCGTCGCTCAGCTGCGTGGTGACCTTCGAATCCGCGTCGCTTTTGGAAAACACATTGACATCGTTCCAGTTCGCGACGATTCCCTGCTTTCCATAATGCGCAGCAAGCCCGCGGGCCTCATCTCCGTAAGCCAGGAATTCGTTCCTGATGAATCCGGTCACGCGGCCGGAACGGACCTCTGTCCACTCCTCGCCCTTGTCTACGACCTGGACAGCAGCTCCGCGGTAGAGATAGCCGGCAGCCTCACTGTCCGAATCCGCCTTCGTACGGATGACAGCACCGGTTTCCACCGTATCGTCATTTGTCATCGCGATGCTCTGCCAGTCCTGATCAGTCCAGTTCATCTCATCAATCTTGAACGCGTTGTCCGCCGCAAATGAAACCGGCGCACACAAAGCGCTCACCATCACGGCAGCTGCAAATCCTGCGGCAAGTTTCTGTGCTCTTCTCATCATCGTGCATCCCTCTGTTGTTTGTCTTTTGGGCAAATATTAACATTTGGTTTAAAATATTACGAAATTGTTACGTTTTAATGGCATAATACTCCTGTTTCTGGTACTTGTCAAGTAACAGACGCGTAATATCTTTGTAAATATCGAGAATGTACGATGAATCGAAGCGTTCAGGACCTCTGCCGTTTCGCTTCAAACATAAGAATTGCGGATGCCACAGCCGCGTTCAGGGACTCTACGCTGCCGCTCATCGGAATGCGCACCGCACGGTCCGCCAGCGCAGCCGTCTCATCCGTCAGCCCGCGGCTCTCATTTCCGATCAGAAAGGCAAGCGGGCCGCCGCACGGCACCTGATACAGGTCTTCACTGCCCTTAAGATGCGCCGCAAGCACGCACACGCCCTGCTTCTTCAGGGAAATGACCGTTTTCCTGAGATGATCTGTATAGACAAACGGAACCCGGAAGATACTCCCCATCGTAGACCGGGTTACTTTCGGACTGTAAATGTCCACGCATCCCCTGCCAAGCAGGAGGCCGGTTGCCCCTGCCGCCTCGGCGGTGCGTACAATCGTGCCAAGATTGCCCGGATCCTGAAGATTCTCCAGCACAAGAATCAAAGGATTCTGTCCCATCAGATCTTCTGTCTGGTATGCGAGCTGCCTGACCACAGCCAGGATCCCCTGCGGGGATCTGGTATCGGAGAGATACGCAAAGACAGAATCGCTCACAGTCTCCGGTATCCTGCCGTATCCCCGGGTTCTGTCGAGGGCACCCGCGCCTTCCTCTGTCCTGAGAAATGACTCCGACGCGTAAACCTCCATAAGAAGCTCCCCTGGGATCTCCCGGAACATCTTCGGTCCTTCCACGAGAAAGACTCCTCTCTTCGAACGCTCCTTCGCGTTCTTCTTCAGCTTTACAAGTTCCCTGACCTTCGCGTTTCCAGTGCTCGAGATCATGATTGTCTGCCCTTTCTCAAACAGCATGCCGGGGTCGCAGGATACCCCTGCCCCCGGCATATCTCCTTTATTCCTGTTCCTGTTTATACTGCTGAAGACCTGTTTCGCGCCGCCCTGAA
>ONVT01000003.1 GCA_900321365.1 uncultured Eubacteriales bacterium
ACGATCCGGGCTGCACTTTCCGCGGTTGCCTGCATATCTCCTGTAGCACTTTCAACAGTAGGGGCCTGCGTATCCCCGGCAGGTTTTTCGGATTCCGTTTCGGGAGTCTGTGTAGTCTTCTCCTGAGCCGCAGTTTCCTTCCAGGACTTCATTCCTGCCGTAAACGGGACATATACATCCCCGGAGTTTGCCTTGATGGTGATATTGATACGGCCATCCTGCACGGGAACCTTCTCACCGGAGAGAAGGCCGATGAAGGTGTCAGCACCACCGGCCGGAAGACTGGCACCGAAATCATTGTCATCATTGTTCACTGCCGCTATCGCGCAGGCATCGCCGGTGTTTCTGGAAAAAGCATACTGACGGTTCGTCAGCATCAGCTCCCTGTAGTCTCCGAAGGAAAGTGCAGGGGTGCTCATTTTGATCTCGCCGAGTCTGGCGATCAGCGCTGTCGCCGGATTCGTATGAACTGCGTCAGCATAGTCTTTCAGGTTCAGCGCGGGCCTGAGTGAGTCATCGGAGTACTGCTCTTTTCTTCCCTCAATGGCAAATTCCGAACCGTAATAGACGGATGGGATGCCGGGAAGCGTGTAAAGCAGAATATGCACCGGCGTAAAATGCGCCTTGCAGGACAGCTTCGTATAGATGCGCTCCACATCATGGTTGTCCACGAAGTTATACAGCATCAGGCCGCCCGGCCGGTTCAGGCCCATGTCATAGAGCCGTTTGACGGTATGCGCGATCTCGAAGTAGTTATGATCATTGTGTCCGGAGTAAAGCGCCTTGTGCAGGTTGTAGTTCGTGACGGAATGAAGTGTTCCCTCGTTGGCCCAGCGTGTATAATCTCCGTGAATGACCTCGCCCATCAGCCAGAAGTCGGGCTTGACTTCATTGGCGACAGACCGCAGGGTTTTCATGAAATCAAAGTCCAGCACATCCGCAGCGTCCAGACGGATACCGTCCACGTCGAATTCCTTCACCCAGAAACGTACCACGTCACAGAGGTAATCCCGAACCTCAGGATTCCTCTGGTTCAGCTTGGCGAGCAGGTTGAAGCCGCCCCAGTTGTCGTAGGAGAAACCGTCATTGTACTCATTGTTTCCCCAGAAATTGACATTGCAGTACCAGTCACGGTAACGGGAATTCTCACGGTTCTCTCTGATGTCGCGCATCGCAAAGAAATCCCTGCCTGTGTGGTTGAAGACACCGTCGAAGATCACATGGATTCCCTGCTCGTGGCAGCTTTTGACAAAATCCTTCAGGTCCTGATTGTCACCGAGCCGGCAATCCAGCTTCTTGTAATCTGTTGTATCATACCCGTGACTGCCGGATTCAAAGAGCGGCCCGATATAGACGGCGGTGCAGCCGATTTCCTTTATATGGGGAATCCAGTCAGCCAGTTCCCGCAGCCTGTGGGTGATGCCGTCGTAATGATTCTGCCTCGGCGCGCCGCAAAGGCCGAGCGGATAGATGTGATAAAAAACAGATTCGTCATACCATGCCATATATATACTCTCCTTAAAAATAGAACTGTCATGCGTCCGCATGCTTATCTATCATAACACATAACGCGCGGTAAAACTGCTATTAATTGTCAGTGGAAATCAGGTCACTCAGTTTTTTTCCTTTAAAGAAATTGTGAACCATTTTGTCGTACTCTGTCCACATGGGAAGCGTGCGGCAGAAGGTCTTCCTGGGACAGTCGTTGGTATCCGCGGCAAGACAGGCAACGGAAGAAAGGGAGCCTTCCATAAGATTCAGGATCTCCCAGATGGTATATTCCTCCGGTTTCCGGCACAGCTTATAACCGCCGCCTTTGCCGCTTGCGCCGGTAATAAGCCCACCGGCGACCATGTCCTTCACGATGATTTCCAGATACTTTTTTGATATTTCCTGTCTGGCAGCAATGTCCTTCAGCGGGATATAGCTGCCGTTGTCATTTTCTGCCAGATCAAGCATGACCCGGACGGCATACCGGCCCCTTGTTGAAATCATAATCAGTCC
>ONVT01000014.1 GCA_900321365.1 uncultured Eubacteriales bacterium
CACGGTTCAGCCCGACTGCCTCGAAGATCCGCGCGGACTGATAGGACTGAATCGTCGAAATTCCCATTTTCGCGGCAGTCTTTACTACACCGTCCAGCAGAGCCTTGTTGTAATCCTTTACCGCGGTATGGTAATCCTTGTCCAGCAGGCCCACGTCGATCAGCTCCGCGATGCATTCGTGCGCAAGGTATGGATTGACCGCCCTGGCGCCGAATCCCATGAGCGCCGCGATCTGGTGGACGTCCCTGGGCTCACCGCTCTCGAGGATCAGGGAGACGGCAGTCCGCCGTCTGGTATGGACCAGATGCTGCTCCACCGACGAGACAGCCAGCAGGGACGGGATCGGAACGTGGTTCTCATCCACGCCCCGGTCAGACAGAATCAGGAGATTTGCCCCGTTTGCCGCCGCCCTGTCCACAGATACATTCAGCTGGGAAAGCGCCTTCTCGAGGGAGGTATTCTTATAATACAAAAGCGATATCACCGCCGAGCGAAGTCCGTCCCTGTCCAGGCTCTGGATCTTCATCAGATCCACCCCAGTCAGAATCGGATTGTCTATCTCCAGCACGCCGCAGTTTTCACCCTTCGCTTCCAGAAGGTTTCCGTCGGATCCGATGTATACCGTCGTATCGGTCACGATCTTCTCCCGCAGTGAATCGATGGGAGGATTCGTGACCTGCGCGAACATCTGCTTGAAGTAATGAAACAGCAGAGGATGGCTTCCTGAGAGCATCGCAACCGGAGTGTCATGTCCCATGGAACCGGTCGGCTCTGTCCCGTTTTCCGCCATCGGCAGGATCTGGTCCCGGATATCCTCATAGGTATAGCCGAAAACCTTGTACAGGCGGTCGCGCATTTCCTGCGTATGCACCGGAATCTTCCTGTTCGGAATCGTAAGCTCCGACAGATGGAACAGGTGCTGGTCAAGCCACTCTCCGTACGGATGAAGGCCGGAATAATAGCCCTTGCACTCTTCATCAGACAGGATCTTCCCCTGCTTTGTGTCCGCCACCAGGAGTTTTCCCGGCTCAAGGCGGGACTTCTTCACGATGTGGGCCGGGTCATGCTCCAGCACCCCCACCTCGGAGGCCAGGACCAGCCGTCCGGAGTCAGTGATATAGTAGCGGGACGGGCGCAGGCCGTTTCTGTCAAGCGTCGCCCCGACCACCTCTCCGTCCGTGAAAATGATCGCGGCCGGACCGTCCCACGGCTCCATCATGGTCGCATAGTAATGGTAGAAGTCCTTCCTTGGCTGCGTCATGAACCCGTTGTGCTTCCACGGCTCCGGGATCGTGATCATCATCGCCAGCGGAAGGTCCATCCCGTTCATGTACAGGAATTCCAGCGTATTGTCCAGCATGGCCGAATCCGAGCCGGTTTCGGAGATGACCGGATAGATCTTGTCCATCTCCTCCTCCAGCACCGTGGAGTGCATGGTCTCCTCTCGGGCGAGCATCCTGTCCATGTTTCCCCGGATCGTGTTGATCTCCCCGTTGTGGGCAATCATCCGGTAGGGGTGCGCGCGCATCCACGACGGCGTCGTATTCGTGGAAAAGCGCGAGTGGACGACAGCGATCGCGGTCCGAAAACGCTGATCCTGCAGATCCGGGAAGAACCGTCTCAGCTGGCTCACCAGAAACATGCCCTTGTAGACAATGGTTCTCGAGGACAGAGAGCAGATATAGGTGTCATCCTCCCTGCTCTGTTCGAACTCCCTCCGCACGACATAGAGAAGGCGGTCGAACCCGATCCCCTTCAGCGTATGCTCCGGCTTTTCGATAAAGCACTGGTAAATGCACGGCATGCAGCTTTTCGCCCTCTCCCCGAGGATCTCCGGGTGTACCGGCACCTGGCGCCATCCCAGAAACGATAGCCCCTCTTTCTTCGTGATGACCTCCAGCATGCGCATGGTCAGGGTCCTGCGCCGCACATCCTGCGGCAGGAACAACATCCCGACTCCGTAGCACCCCTCTTCCGGAAGCCGGATTCCCGCCTCCTTAGCCGCTTCCCGGAAGAAGGGATCGGACACCTGAACCAGGATCCCTACCCCGTCCCCGACAGTCCCGGACGCGTCTTTGCCCGCGCGGTGCTCCAGCTTCTCCACGATGTGGAGCGCGTCGTCAAGCACCTCATGTTCCTTCGTCCCGTCAATGTTTACGATCATGCCGATTCCGCAGGCGTCATGTTCCTGCGGAAATGGCTGTCTGTAGGAGGTGTTATTTTTCATCGCAGTGTCCTCATGTTTTTATGGCATGTTGTGTTTCCCGGCCGGAAGCAATCCCGGAAGGCAGTCCCGGAAGGCA
>ONVT01000026.1 GCA_900321365.1 uncultured Eubacteriales bacterium
GCGGGCGATGTGCTCACGGTGCCGGCAGATGGAACGTTCTCCGGATCTGAGACAGGGGCATGTCCCTGACCGGCAGCGGACGGATCCGTCGCGGATGGATTCGTACCCGGCACTGCCGTATCGTCTGTCGTAAAGGATTTTCCGTTCTGTATTCCCTCATCCTCGCCCGTAAAGGGGGTTCCGTTCAGCATGATCCCATCTTCGGCCCTGAAAGGGTTTCCGTTCAAAACCGCCGCATCGCCAGGTGCCACGTCCTGATCCACATCGTGCGGTATCACATCCTGATCCATATCGTGCGATGCCTGATCCTGATCCACGTCATGCGATGCAGATTCCTGATAAGCATCCGCATCATGAGGCACGCCGTATCCGGCATCCTCCGAACCGGCAAACTCATCCGGATCAGGCTTCAATACATTCTTGTCAAACGGATTCCATTTTGCCATCTGTTACAACCTCCGTTCTCAGATCAGGAAACTCCGCAAACTATATCCGCTCCCACCAGGAGGGGTTATCCGTCAGTCTCAGAATCAGTTTCTTTGGAAGAGATCTGTAATTCTTCCCCAGTTTATATCCCAGATATTTGCAGGCACTGTCAGCACACAAAGCCGCCAGCTCGCCGGCATGCCCCGTCCCAAGAAGCGAGGACGCGCACATTTTCACCAGCCGGATCCCCTCTCCTTCGGAAGGGTACCGGGCAAAGAGCTCCGGGTGCCGCGCCTGGGACACGCCCAGGTCAAAGTTTCTCTTCAGCTGCCGCACGGGACTGTAGTTATGAGAATGCCACACCGCGGCATCCGCGGCATAGGCAATCTTCCACCCGTTCTCAATCAGCTTTCCGGCCAGGATCATGTCCTCGTTGAAGATCGCCGGACGCTCGAAGCCGCCGAGCGCAAAATAGACGTCCCTGCGCCACATGGCGCATACATCCGAGCAGAAGAAGGTCTTTATGCCCATTTTCCCAAGGTCTTTCTTCGACTTCACCACAGAAGCGTCCGGATAGTTGAAGTTCCGGATGAAACGCTCCCTGGCGCTGCTCTTTTTTGAGGCAAGCTGCCTGCCGTACGCCGCCGCCACCTTCGGATCGTCGAAGCACCTGGCGAGACGCTCGATCAGGTGCCTGTCCCTGGGAACCGCATCCTGCGTCATGCACAGGACAAGATCCGTATCCGCGAAGGTAAACCCCATATGCCTGGTTCCGCCGTGGTCAAACTCCTTCTTCCCGACATGGAAGACGGACAGCACCTCGAACCGGTCTCTCCACTCATCGACCAGAGCGCTGAGAGAACCGTCCTCTTCCGTGTCCACCGTATTCAGGATCAGCACCCTCTTCGGAGCAAGGCTCTGGAGACTGAGTCTCTTCAGCAGCGTTTCAAATTGTTTTCCCGGCCTCCAGGTCGGAATCAGGACGGTAACCTGGTCCATAAGCCCTCTTAAGCCCTCTGTAAAACCCTTTTCTAATAGATCCCTGTCGTATTTGCGATCTCATTTGAGATATCCTGGACGGTCTGCGTGGGCGTGTAGCCGTTCTGCTGATAGAGATACGCATGCAGCTCGGACACGTTCTGTGCCAGGTTGACCGGCACGACACAGTCACCCGCCGCGATGTTCGCGGCCTGCAGCTCAAACGGGAACCCGACGGAGTCAAGCAGGGTGCTTCCCGTAATCGCTGTCGCAAGGCTCATAAGCTCCGTACTGGAAAAACTCGTTGCGATATAGGGCAGCATCGCGTCCACAATCTGGGCCAGCTTCACCGGCCCCTGGCTCTTTGCCTTCTGGAAGATCTGGGAGAGCACCGCCCTCTGCCTCTCTGTCCTGCGGTAATCCGATCCCTCTGTATAGCGGATCCGGCAGTACGCCAGCGCCTGAATCCCGTTCAGATGCTGGTAGCCGGCCGACTCGACCGGCGTGATCTCAGCCCCCGTCACCTGGGCGTTCTCCGTCTGATAGCCGTTGATATAGGGAAGTTCCTCCTCGGTAACCTCCACGTCCACCCCGCCGATCAGGTCCACCGCCTTCACGACAGCGTTGAAATCGACCGTGATATAGTCGTGCAGATCCAGGTCCAGGTTCTTGTTCAGCATGTTCACAGACCTGGAGGGCCCGCCGAAGTAATAGCACTCCGTCGCCTTGCGGTACTCCCCGTTCGTGTTGTCAAGATAGGTATCCCGATAGACGCTGACCATCCGGATCTCCTTCGTGCTCTCGTTCATGCTGCACAGGATAATCGTGTCGGAATGCGCTTCCTCTGTCAGCTTGCCCTCGCGGGAATCAACGCCGTAGATCACGAATTCACGGTAGCCGGAAGGAGAGACCGCTCCCTCATTAGTGAAGATATCGGTCAGGGACACATGATTCAGGCGCGAGAATCTCCACCACACAATGAGCAGTATCCCTGCCGCGATCAGAAGCAGAACCAGCTTCACGATGAATCCGGTCTTCGATTTCTTCCTGGTCTCAGGCTGGCGCTTCTTTCCCTCTCTGCTGCCGTCCCGGTCATCATACCCGCGCTGGTCTCCGTATCCGCCCCGGTCGTCATACCCGCGGCGGTCTCCATATCCGTCCCGGCCGTCATACCCGCGGCGATCTCCATATCCGCCCCGGCCATCATACCCGCGGCGGTCTCCGTATCCACCCCGTTCGTCATACCCGCGGCGGTCTCCGTATCCGCCCCGGTCGTCATACCCGCGGCGATCTCCGTATCCGCCGGATGCTGCGGCGTAAGATGCGTTTCCGCCGGATGCAGCCACGTAAGACGCGCCTCCTCCGGCACCCTGTCTGGCGTCCCTGCCTGAAGAGGACCCGTAATCCTCCTGCCATCCGTCCCCGGGGACACTCCGTCTTTCATAATATCCCTCCGGACGGCCATAGGAAGCCTGCCTGGAGTAACTGTCCCGGACGCCATAGCCGTCCGCGGCGACATCCCCGCCGGCCTGGCCGTCTTCAGGAAGGTCTTCCTCATCCAGCCACGGCTCCTCAATCTTTGAATAGCGGCTGGACGGGTTTCTCTTTTCTTTCCTCTGAAAGCTCATAAGCTGCCTCTTCGGTCAGTACGCGTTCCGGTTGATGAATCCCTTGAATACCGTCAGCACCAGAATCTTGATGTCAAAAGCGACAGACCAGTGTTCGATGTAATAAATATCGTACTCGATCCTTTTCCGGATCGAAGTGTTTCCCCTGTAACCGTTCACCTGCGCCCATCCGGTCATGCCCGGCCGCACCTGATGCTTGACCATGTAGCGTGGGATCTCCTCGCGGAACTTCTCCACATACTGCGGACGCTCCGGGCGCGGCCCGATCAGGCTCATGTCCCCCTTCAGCACATTGAACAGCTGGGGGAGTTCATCGATCGAAGTCTTCCGGATCACCTTGCCCACCTTTGTGACACGCGGGTCATTCTTTGTGGTCCAGCCCTTCTGCTCCTCATGGTCCGTCTGCACCTTCATCGAACGGAACTTATACATTTTAAACGGGCGGTTATGCAGCCCGACCCTCTCCTGCGAGAAGATCAGCGGTCCCGGACTGCTGCGCCTGATCGCGATCACCGTAATGAGCATGACCGGCGAAAACAGGATGATGGCAAGAAGCGATCCGATGATGTCCATCAGCCGCTTGATCAGCGCGTTGAAGGTATCGGACAGCGGCACGTACCGGATGTTGATGACGGGCAGTCCCAGCAGGTCCTCCGTGTAGGGGCGGGACGGGATGATGTCCGTATAATCCGGGACAAACTGTGTATGCACGCCGCTCTTCTCGCAGGACGCCACAATCTTTTTCAGCTTGCTGTACTCATCCAGGCCAAGCGTGATGGCGATCTCATCGAGGTCATTCTCCTCAAGGATACGGTCGATGTCATCCGTGTTGCCGATGACCGGCACATTATGGTGGTGGCGCCCCACCACGGAATTGTCATCCAGAATCCCGTCGATCTGATAGCCCCACTGGGGATTCGCGAAGATCCGGTCGATATATCCGTCCGCCGCGCTGGAATACCCTACCAGGATCATGTGCTTCAGGTTCATGCCCCTCGAGCGGATATCCCGCAGAACGACGCGGATAAACGTCCTCTCGCAAAGCGTCAGGACGAAATTGATCATCGTGAAGATAAAGATCAGACCTCTTGAGAAGTCACTCTCCTTAATCAGGAACAGGACAAAGATGAAGCCGAGCAGTCCCACCATGTTGGCGAGGAACAGGTTGCCCGCCTCCATCATCCGGCCCGAAACCCGCTTGGGCTTATACAGGTGGAAGGCGTCATACAGCAGCAGATATCCGGGCACGACAAATACAAGTGCCAGCATATATGTCTGCATGGGAAGTTTGCCTGCCTTCGGATCCGCGAGAAACGTAAACTGGATCCACCATGCCAGCAGATAGGATGCCACGATGATCAGCGCGTCAAGCACCACATGGATTCTGTTCAGATGCTTCTGGTTATCCTTGATCACGATCCTTCACCAACCCTGACAGCAGCACCAGGATTCCGTAATACAGCTGAAACTGGATCTTCAGATCCGTCACGACTCCTCTTTTCTGCGCTCCCTCTATCTTCCGACCGGACACAATTCCCTTCCACAGCCCGGCGGCATACTCCCTCCCGAATCCTTTCCGGGAGAAATAAGCCAGCTTCACCGCGAAGCCCGCGGCAAGAAACGGAAAATTCAGCACCACCTGATAAACAGGCATGTTCTTTTTCACCAGCCAGACACTGTTGCGCGAAGAGAGCGAAACCTTGAAGGCGTTGTGTCTGCTTCCGCTGGTCGCCGAACCCGCATGGTA
>ONVT01000004.1 GCA_900321365.1 uncultured Eubacteriales bacterium
ACCGACAGCCCATAAGGTTACCGTTTGGGTGGCAGCTCCTGAATAGTAATATCAACAGGATTGCGCTGGCGGAAAATGAGTTCTGGAGGAAAATGTGTGATCAGGGTCTTGACCTTCCCCTGCCTGTTCTGTATGATTAGTTTATCTGCTAGGGGAGCGAAAGCTGAGAGTGCAGAAGGAATGATTCTGCAAACCCTCAATACCTGATCTGGTCAATGCCAGCGGAGGGAAGCAATATTATCTTCCAATAAAAAGCTTTGGAAAGAGTACCCCCGACAGGGAGGTACTCTTTTTTGAGCGATAAAAACGATCGTTTACAGAGGAGGGAAAAACATGGAAGCAAGCGTAGCAATCCAGTCATTGCCGCAGGTACCAGATGACGAGGAACTGTGCCGCATCGTGGATGAGGTAATCGCCTATATTGCCGGTACCGGTTACAACTATTATGTCGGACCTTTTGAGACTACCATAGAGGGTCCGTACGACGCGCTGATGGATATCGTCAGGGAATGCCAGCATATCGCGATCCGTGCCGGCGCCCCGTCTGTCGCCGCATATGTCAAGATCAGCTATAAGCCGGAAGGGGAGGTCCTTTCCATTGAAAAAAAGATCGGAAAATATCACAGCTAAGCTTCCCGCGGCGGCAGCTCTGGTTCTGATCGTACTGATCTGGGAGCTTATCTGTGTCAGCGGTGCGGTACCTTCCTACATGCTTCCGTCGCCAGTGGCTGTTGTCAGGGCATTTGTTTCGGACTTTCCGAATCTGATGTTCCATGCCGCGACGACGCTTCAGGAGACAGCCTGGGGACTTCTGGCCGGGATTCTTCTGGCCGTGGCCATGGCGACTGTGATGGATCGTTTTCTCATACTGGAGAGGGCGTGTTACCCGCTGATGATCATCACACAGACGATTCCGACGATCGCGATCGCTCCCCTTCTGGTTCTGTGGATGGGATTCGGGATGGCGCCGAAGATCACGCTGGTGATCATCACGACTTTTTTCCCGATCGCGGTCGGGCTGCTCGACGGGTATCACAGCGTGGACGCTGACGCGGTCAGCCTGATGCGTTCCATGGGTGCCAGCCGGGTTCAGGTCTTCCGTCATCTGAAGTTTCAGGCAGCGCTGCCATATTTCTTCTCCGGGCTGAAGGTCTCCGCGTCCTATGCGGTCGTGGCGGCGGTGATCTCGGAATGGCTCGGCGGATTTGAGGGACTCGGCGTCTACATGACACGCGTGAAAAAGGCATATGCATTTGACAAAATGTTCGCCGTCATCATCCTGATCGTGATCATCAGCCTGCTCCTGATGGCGCTGGTAAATGTACTCCGCGGCCTGTTCATGCCATGGGAGAAGGTTGAAAAAGGCAGCCGGAAGTGAGGGGCTGAGAAAAGCTGATTACGCAGAAAAGACTTCGGGATCGTCGAGAGTAGATGATGGAGAACCAGCATCTATGAGGAGGAGACAAAGTATGACGTCCTGATAGATGACAGTCTGTAGGGCATATGGAAGGAACTTTCAAGGAGGAATTGAATGATGCATCATAGGAGAAAAACCGGAAGGATCACTGCGCTGCTTCTTACGGGCGCGTTCGTGGCACTGTCCGGGCAGGGAGTGATGGCGGAAGAACTGACGGAGGTCACGTTCTGCCTGGACTGGACGCCGAATACGAACCATACCGGCGTCTACGCGGCACAGGCGCTTGGCTACTATGAGGATGCGGGACTGGATGTCAGGATTGTCCAGCCGCCGGAAAACGGAGCGGTCCTGATGTGCGCCGCCGGCCAGGCGGAGTTTGCGGTGGACGCCCAGGACACTATGGCGGCCGCACTCGATCAGGACGAGCCACTGGGGATCACCGCAGTTGCCGCCATGATCCAGCATAATACGTCCGGCATTCTGTCAAGGGCAGGGGACGGAATCGATTCCCCGAAGGGGCTGGACGGAAAGGTGTATTCGACATGGGAATCGCCGATTGAGCTGGCGATGATTGAATATGTGATGGAACAGGACGGGGGAGACTTCTCCAGTGTGAAGCTGATCCCGAATGACCTCACGGACGAGCCCGCTGCCCTGGCCGCGCACCAGACGGATGCGGTCTGGGTTTTCTACGGCTGGAGCGGGATCAACGGAGAAGTGGAGGGCGTTGACTGTGATTTCTGGAGGTTCAGCGACATCAGCCCCGAGCTGGATTACTATACGCCGGTGATTTTGGCAAATGACAGCTTCCTGGAGGAAAACCCGGATGTGGCGAAGGCGTTCCTGGAGGCGACCGCGAAGGGCTATGAGTATGCCGCAGAGCATCCGAGGGAGGCGGCGGACATGCTGATCGAGGGAGATTCCACCGGATCCCTGAAGGGATCCGAGGATCTGGTCTACGCGAGCCAGGAATGGCTTTCCGATCGGTATATCGATGACGCGAAGAGCTGGGGAATCATCGACGAAGACCGCTGGAACGCATTTTACGGATGGCTGTCGGAACATGAGCTGACCTCCCATGATCTGACCGGGAAGGGCTTCTCCAACGACTATCTGCCGCAATAAGAAAGAGTACGCTGAAGACTGGAATACTTGAAGAAGGAAACGGACTATATAGATGATTCAGCAGGAGATGGAATATGGCCAGCCTTCTTGAGGCAAAGCACATCACAAAAGAGTACGATGGAAGAGTGATCATCCGGGACATCAGCATTCACCTGGAGCAGGGAGAACTGGTCTCCCTCCTTGGGCTGAGCGGATCCGGAAAGACGACGTTGTTCCACGTACTCTCCGGCCTGACCCGGCCCGAGGAGGGAGAGGTTCTTCTGCATGGCAGAGAGATAACCGGCAGGCCGGGAGCGGTCAGCTACATGCAGCAGAAAGATCTGCTCTTTGCCCACAAGAAGGTCATCGACAATGTATCTCTTCCCCTGGTTCTGAGAGGGATGAACAAAAAGGAGGCCAGGAAGAAGGCGAATGACCTTTTTGAGGAATTCGGCCTGGAGGGAACCCAGTACCAGTACCCGTCCCAGCTGTCCGGCGGTATGCGTCAGCGCGCCGCCTTTCTCAGGACATACCTTTTTTCCTTCCATTCAGCATACACTGGTTCAGGCGAAATGAGCCACGGGGTGGCGCTTCTGGATGAACCCTTCTCTGCACTTGATACGATCACGAAGAGCCAGATCCACACATGGTACCTGGACATGATGCAGAAGATCGATCTCTCCACAATTTTCATCACCCATGACATCGATGAGGCGATCCTTCTCTCCGACCGGATCTATCTGATGACCGGCACGCCGGGCGTCATCGACAATGAGATTGCAGTCCGTCAAGGCAGAACAGCACGTGCCGGTTTCACCCTGACACAGGAATTCCTCGACTATAAGCGCGAGATAATCCGGATCCTGGAGGATTGACAGAACCCAGGGGGAGGCCACGCGTGCCTGCAGGGCGCATCGGAGGGCATCCGCAGCGTCGGTACTTAGCTCGCGGCTCTCGCTTGCGAGAGACGCAAGCTTAGTACCGCTACGCGAGGACATAAG
>ONVT01000090.1 GCA_900321365.1 uncultured Eubacteriales bacterium
CACCCGCCCATATACCTGATTATTCTTCAGTTAGAACTTCTCAGGAATCTGATTCGTTCGAATTACTTGAGGTCATCCTCGGTGTAGTAACCGGAATCCAGAAGCAGTTCCTTATAGTTGTTCACATCCGCGAATACCGGTTCGCACAGGAAGGACGGAACTGTGATTACGTTGTTGTTGTAGGTCTCGGTATCGTTGACATCAACATCCTCACCATTCAGGATCTGGCCAACCATCTTGACAACCTGCTCTGCCAGAGTACGGGTATCCTTGAAGACGGACATTGACTGCTTGCCGGCGATCATGTTCTTGACATTGGCCTTGTCGCAGTCCTGACCGGTAACGATCGGATATTCTCCGGTGTAGTTTGCTTCCAGAGCGTTCTCAACACCAAGAGCGGTGGAGTCGTTGGAGCACAGCCATGCATCGATGTTGGTGCCGTCCGCATAGTTGGAAGCGATGATGTTCTCAGCTCTTGACTGAGCGTTCTCGGTCTTCCACTCCTTGGTCGCGCACTCTTCGAAGGTGGTCTGTCCGGACTGGCATACAAGCTTGCCCTCATCCAGATACGGCTTCAGAAGATCCATAGCGCCGTTGAAGAAGAATCCGGCGTTGTTGTCGCCCGGGTCACCGGCGGTGAACTCAATGTTGAACGGGCCTTCCGCGTTCTCAAGATCCAGGGTGTCAATGATGTACTGGCCCTGCACCTGGCCGACCTTGTAGTTGTCGAACGTTGCGTAGTAGGAAACACCACCGTTGTCCATCAGCAGACGGTCATAAGCGATAACCGGGATCTCGTTCTCACTCGCCATGTCGAGTGCCTCACCAAGGGAGGAACCTTCGATCGCGGCAATGACCAGAACATCCGCTCCGGAGGAGATCATGTTCTCAACCTGTGACAGCTGGGTCTGAACATCGTTGGAAGCATACTGAAGGTCGACTTCATAGCCGGCATCCTCAAACATCTTCTGCATGTTCTCGCCGTCCTGGTTCCATCTCTGCAGATCCTTCGTCGGCATCGAAACACCGATCTTCTCGCCGTCAGCGAAAGCTGCCGGAGCCATCATGCCGGCAATGACCGCTGTTGACAGTGCAAATGCTAAAACTTTCTTCATGTTGCTAACCTCCATATAATAATGAGATATTACCACGTGGGACTATCATCGTCCCTGTTACTGCGCATACTCTACCACAGTCAAAATGACGGTGAAATGGAATGTTTTGACTATTTTTAGTCCATTTTTGACGGCAGTGCTCTCCGGCAGCACCGCTTTTAGCACAATATTGCACAACATGGATTAACTCAGCAAAAGATTACTATTGACACGAAAGCTTTGAGCAGTAGAAACGCTGCCGCATGCTCTCTCCGGAACACTTAAATGCTCCGGAGAGAGCATGCGGCAGCGTTTCCAGGGCGAATGCCCGTGCGCGGGCCGTCCCATGGGATGGCCCGCGACTGCTCAAAGCTCCCCGACTGCTCAAAGCCTGTTACCTGGTCGAGAACTTATAGCATGTGACCGACTCGAATTCCTCCCCCGCCTTCAGGAGCGGCTTCGCGAATCCTTCCTGGTTGATGGAGTTCGGGTAGAACTGTGTCTCAAGGCAGAAGCCGCTGCGGTTATTGTAAGCGGCCCCGTTCTTTCCCGTCTTCTGTCCGATGCTGTTGCCGGCGTAGAACTGCACGCCCGGAAGATCCGTGTAACACTCCATGCAGATGCCGGTCTTCGGCTGATACGCTTCAGCGAACTTGATGACAGAGCCCTTCTCTTTGCAGATGACAAAGTTGTGGTCATAGCCTCCGACGAACTTCAGCTGTTCGTCATCCGCTCCGATATCCTGCCCGATCGTCTTCGGCTCAGTGAAATCGAACGCGGTTCCCTTCACCGGACGATATTCCCCGGTCGGGATCGCCTGGTAGTCCCTGACCGGCGTATAGCACTCGCAGTTAAGCTGCAGAACTATATCCTCGATGGATCCGCTGTCATGTCCGCCCAGGTTGAAGTAAGAGTGGTTCGTCATGTTGCAGACCGTATCCTGGTCGCACTTTGCCGTATACTTCAGCCTCAGCGCATTATCCTGAGTCAGAGTATACGTTACGGATGCGTCAAAGTTTCCGGGATATCCCTGCTTCAGATCCGGATCCTTGATTCCAAAGGTAATCGAATCATCCGAAACTGACAGCACGTCCGCCTTTCTCAGGTGGAAAAACTCCAGTCCACTGTGCAGGTTGTTCTCATTGTTGTTCACGGCAAGCTGATACGTCTTTCCATTGATATCAAACTTTGCCTTGTCGATGCGGTTTCCGCTGCGGCCGACCCACGCTCCGAAGAATCCGCCGTTCTTCTTGTAGTCCTCCGGCGTGTCATAGCCGAGCACGACATCCCGCATGGTCTCATTCTTGTCTTCAAAAAGGATCGATACGATCGTTCCGCCCAGATCCGTCACCTTCACCTGCGTGCCGCATCCGTTCGTGATCGTAAACAGCGTGTACTCATTTCCAAAAGGTTCTTTTGTAATGGACATATTCCCTCCTTGTCCTCAAAGAGCCCGGGTCTGTCGGACCCGGGCTCAGACTGTTATGATGCCAGATTACGCGAACGGATTCTCTGTCGCATACGGCAGGGATGCCGGCTGGTTCCAGCCGATCTCGCACGGGCATACTCCGACGTACTTGAAGACTTCATACAGAGCCTTTCCGTAGTGGCCGAAGGCAACCGCGCCGTGATGCGGATAACCCTTCTCGATCAGGACATGGCGGTAGAAGCGTCCCATCTCCTTGATCGCGAATACGCCGATTCCGCCGAAGGACTTCGTCGCGACCGGAAGGACCTCGCCCTGCGCGACATAGGCGCGGAGGATGTTGTCCGAGGTACTCTGCAGACGATAGAAGGTGATGTTGCCGGGAGCGATGTCGCCCTCGAGAGTTCCGTTGGTGACCTCGATCGGGAGATTCCTTGCCATGATCTTCTGATACTTCATCTCATAGCTCACAAGCCTCGTGGAGCAGGTATTGCCGCAGTGGAAGCCCATGAAGGTGTCGGTGTGCTTATAGTCGAACTTGCCCTTGATGGCCTCGTCGTACATGTCATCCGGCACGGAGTTGTTGATGTCCAGCAGGGTTACGGACTCGCCGCTTACGCAGGTTCCGATGAACTCGGACAGGGCGCCGTATACGTCGACCTCGCAGGATACCGGGATTCCAAGCTTACCGGTAAGGCGGCTGTTAACGTAGCAGGGAACAAATCCAAACTGTGTCTGGAATGCGGGCCAGCACTTTCCGGCGATGCAGACATACTCTCTGTATCCCTTATGTGCCTCGACCCAGTCAAGCAGGGTCAGTTCATACTGTGCAAGCTTCTCAAGAACTTCCGGCTTCTTGTTGCCCTTGCCCAGCTCCTTCTCCATGTCGGCGATGACTTCCGGAATCCTCTTGTCACCCGCATGCTTGTTGAAGGATTCGAACAGGTCGAGCTCGGAATTCTCCTCGACCTCAACTCCGAGATTATACAGCTGCTGGATCGGAGCGTTGCAGGCAAGGAAATTGTTCGGTCTCGGACCAAAGGTGATGAGTTTCAGTTTGGACAGCCCATAGACGGCACGTGCGATCGGAAGGAAGTCATGGATCATATCCGCGCACTCCGCGGCCGTTCCTACCGGGTATTCCGGAATATATGCCCTGACAGAACGCAGCCTCAGGTTGTAGCTGGCGTTCAGCATACCGCAGTATGCGTCTCCTCTTCCATCGGACAGATCGTTCTGGCTCTCCTCAGCGGCGGCGCAGAACATCTTCGGACCCTCGAAATGCTTCGCAAGAAGCGTCTCCGAGATCTCCGGGCCGAAGTTTCCAAGGTAGACCACGATGGCGTTGCAGCCTGCCTTCTTCACATCCTCAAGCGCCTCGACCATCTGGGTCTCGCTCTCGATGATGCAGACAGGACATTCATAGATGTCATCCGCGCCATACTTTGCGGTGTAAGCCTCAACGAGGGCTTTCCTGCGGTTGATCGCGAGAGATGCCGGGAAGCAGTCGCGGCTGACGGCTACAATACCGACCTTTGCCTTTGGAATGTTTTTGAACATGTCAGATTCCTCCTCTTTGTAAAAAATAGATACTTTGGTGAACTGCCCTCCGCCCATGCAGGAGAGGGTTTCGGTCCGAAAACCTTTTCTGAACTTTATTATAGCTCTTGAAAACGATCTTTCAATAGGTGTATTTCTTCGGAAATTCTCCCATCGCCGGACAGCCGTGACTTGTAACGGACAGGCATCTCCTACTGAATCTGCGGAAAGACCTCCTTCAGCGCCGGATAGATCTTCCTGAACTGCTGGTACCTCTTCTCATACTTCGCGGCAAGGACCGGATCCGGATCCTCGAAGCCCGTGACCGACACAATTTTCTCGCATGCGGTCTTCACATCCGGGTATTCTCCGCAGGCTACGGCAGCGAGCATCGCGCCGCCCATGGACGGTCCCTCCTCGCTTGCCGGGAACTCCAGGCGGATGTTCAGGATGTTGGCCGCCATCTTCCTCCAGAGCGGGCTCTTCGCTCCTCCGCCCACGATCGTACTCTTCTTCACATCGATGCCAAGTGACTTCGCCACCTCAAGGGAATCCCTCAGCCCGAAGATGACGCCCTCCAGGACCGCCTGTGTCATGTCGCTCCTGGTGGTATCCATCGTCATTCCGGTAAATGTGCCCCTGGCCAGCGGGTCGTTCAGCGGGCTGCGCTCGCCCATCAGGTAGGGCAGGTAGAAGACATGGTTCTCTCCGAGCTTCTCATCGGTAATTCCCGCCTGCTCGGCAGCGTAGTCCTTCGTGTGGAGGATCTCTTCATTCCACCACTTGTTGCAGCTGGCCGCGGAGAGCATGCAGCCCATCAGATGGAAATGCCCGTCCGAATGCGCGAAGCTGTGAAGCGCCGTATGGCCATTCGTCGGAACAAAATGATCCGATGAGATGAACAGGGTTCCGGAGGTTCCAAGGGAGATGTTGCACTTCCCTTCTCCGACGGTCCCGGTTCCGACCGCGGAAGCCGCGTTGTCGCCGCCGCCCGCCGCGATGACGACATTCTCAGACAGCCCGAGCTCCTGTGCCAGTTCCTTTTTCAGTGTTCCGATCTTCTCATAACTCTCAAACAGCTTTGGAAGCTTCTCTACAGAAATGCCGCAGATCTCACACATCTCCTTCGACCAGCACTTGTTCGCGACGTCGAGCAGAAGCATGCCGGAGGCATCCGAATAATCCGTCGCGAAGGTTCCGCTCAGGCAGTATGCCAGATAATCCTTCGGAAGCATGATCTTCTCGATCCTGGCGAAGTTCTCCGGCTCATTCTCCTTCACCCAGAGAATCTTCGGGGCGGTGAATCCGGCATAGGCAATATTTGCGGTGTACTTTTCCAGGACATCCTTCCCGATCTTCTCGTTCAGGTAGTCTGTCTCCTTCGTGGTGCGCCCGTCGTTCCACAGGATTGCGGGACGGATCACGCGGTCCTCCTTATCCAGAATGACAAGACCATGCATCTGTCCGCCGAACGAAATGCCGGCAACCTGGCTCTTGTCCTGTCCGTCCAGAAGCTCCTTCAATCCGGCGACAGACTGCTCATACCAGTCCTCCGGATTCTGCTCGGACCAGCCGGGATGCGGGAAGGAAAGAGCATATTCCTTCGATACAATCTTTACGATCTTCCCTCCTGACTCCATCAGGAGCAGCTTCACCGCGCTCGTTCCGAGATCAACTCCGATATACAACATTTATTCTTCCTCCCGAAAATGATCACCTGCCCGGACATCCTTTCCATTCTGAAGAACCGCCCGGTTGTTCAACAGAGTTCACACTGTCTTTACTATAAATCATACGGGTGTTCAAATCAATCAGATGTTGGAAGATTCGCAACAATTCGTAAACAGCAGCCCGCCGGCGGCGGGCTGCTGCATGATTCAGATACTCAGGTTTTTGTAGGTTTCATTCAGTTCCGTGCTTTCCTTCTGTATAGGGAGTGGTTTTTTGCGATCCTTTTCCGGGAGGAGGATCGGCAGCGCCCTGGGCAGGTTCTCGATAACCAGGTGCCGGTGGTCTCCGCCATACTCCCCGTCCCTCGTCCAGCTGACGTCCTCGTCGAACCACAGCTCCAGGCGGGAGGTCTTGAACGTGATCACATTCTTGTTTTCGGATCCGCTCATAAGCGCGGTCAGAATGCCCGGCCACTCCACCGCCAGAAGAGCGGGCATGCGGATCAGCGTGACCTCGAACACGCCGTCGTTCAGCGTGACGTCGCGTCCGCAGATCCCCTCGAAACCGCCTACGGAATTTGAATTCGTGATCATGCCGAGCATGAAGTCATCGGTTCCCGAACACTCCCTGCTCTCAAAATGCATGTGATGGCTTTTCAGTCCCGGAAGGCTCTGCGCGCCGCGGACAATGTACGCCAGGTGCCCCAGGATGTTCTTCATATCCTGCGGCGTGTCATAGGAGACATTGACAAATGCCCCGAACGCGGCCACATAGATGAAATATGTTTCGTTCATCCTGCCGATGTCACAGTAGAAAAGAGTGCCGTTCATGATCGAACTCGCCGCGGCACGCATCTGCTTCGGAAGACCCAGGGTGGAGGCAAAGTCATTCGTCGAGCCGGCAGGGATATATCCCACAGGTCTCGAAATGTGACCCGCCTGCATACCGCTCACAACCTCGTCCAGAGTTCCGTCTCCGCCGCCGCACACGATCAGGTCAAAGGCGTCTCCGCACTCCTCCACGCATCTGGCCGCGTCCATTACGCCGGTTGTGGGATGGACTACGACTTCATATCCGTATTCCGAGAACTCTTCCAGGATATAGGACAGAGAATTCCGGATCATCCCTTTTCCCGAGAGAGGATTATAAACAAAAAGAAGTCTCTTCATAATGAATTGTCTTTATTTCACAGAGGAGGAATCCTGCTCTTCCTTCGGCTTCCAGTTCTTCCAGTTCTCGTAGCGGTGCTCCTTGTGCACGCCCTCCGCCCAGAGTTTGTCCGCGACCGGCTTCCACGCCTTTGCGTACGGAATGCATTTCCCGCACAGATGCTCCGCGCTCTCCGGGCACTGCAGGTCCGTGGAATGCGCTCCGGACTTTCTGACCATCTCCACAAGGATCCCGGGATTCTCCAGCATCGGGCACGGGCGGAGCATGTTCTTGTTGAACGGCTGCCGGTTCCTGTACTCCTGGAACAGCGGCTGCTGCAGGCACTCAAGCACCGTATTCTCATGAATGTTCGCGCCGGAGTAATGGATGAATACGCACGGCTCCGCGTCCCCGTTCGGGTTGATATGGAAGTAGTTCCTTCCGCCCGCGATGCAGCCTCCGACAAACTCTCCGTCGTTCTGGAAATCCATGACATAGATCTGCTTGCCGCCTTCACGGGCACGCACCTCACGAAGCCTGTGGAAGATATACTCCCTCTGCTCCGGGCTCGGCATCAGTTCCGGATGGGCATCCATACCGACCGGCATCAGATGGAAGTACCAGCTGAACCGGACGCCCTTCTCGATCTCCATATCAAAGAACTCGTCGCTGGTGACAGTCTCAAGGTTGGACGCCGTATAGGCGATCGAGGTCCCGAACAGGCAGCCATGCGCCTTCAGCACGTCCATGGCGTGCATGACACGGCCGAACACACCCTCGCCCCTGCGGAGGTCATTTACCTCGGAGAAACCCTCCAGGGAGATCGAGAAGCTCAGATTCCCGACCTTGCGGACCTTCTCCGCGAAATCATCATCGATCAGCGTTCCGTTGGTATACGCGTGGAACGCGACGTCACGATGCTTTTTGCACAGCTTCAGGATATCGTCTTTGCGCACCAGCGGTTCGCCGCCCGTGAACATGTAGAAATAGATGCCGAGCTCTTTTCCCTGGGTGATGACACGGTCCATGTCCTCGTAGCTCAGGTTCAGACGGTTGCCGTACTCCGCGGCCCAGCAGCCGACGCAGTGCAGGTTGCAGGCGCTGGTCGGATCCATCAGGATCAGCCACGGAATGTTGCAGTCATACTTCGTGCGCAGCGCCCGGATCGTCTTCGTGCCGTGGAAAAACGCCTCGAACCCCAGGTTCAGCAGGGTCATCTTCAGGACATTCGGATCCAGCTCATCGATAAGCCTGTTCACGTACTTGTTCCATTTCTCTTCCGGATCAGTCATCAACGCTCTGATCCTCGCATACGATTCCTCGGAAAACATATTGCCCACATACTTTTCAACGATGTCGACAAGCTGCAGCATGCCTTTCTCCCGGTTCTTGTAGATCCGGTTCATCATCACATCGATCGCCTTTGAGAAAGCAATGCGGGCCATCTTATGCGAAAAATCAGCCATTTTTAATTCCTCCCGTTTTAACTGTGATACGCGGATACTCGAATCCGGCATCATATAGTTTTGAATACTACGTCCTGCTATCAGGATATACTCTTTTTATGGTTTTTGCAACAGCTCCTTATTCACGGGCTACAGATACCGCACCAGGATCTCAGCGCCGACAAAAGCGAGCATGATG
The DNA here is from genome assembly GCA_900321365.1 of uncultured Eubacteriales bacterium. The sequence continues at coordinate 8,524 of ONVT01000090.1, forward strand.
CCTCCCGCGCAGTAGACTCCGTATCTCCCTTTGCACCCTTCCCTGTAACCGGCCCAGATACCGACCAGCGCAGCCACTACAGTGGAACAGGCGACCACCAGGGTCGCGACGAGAATATTGTGCCCGATGAAGCCCCAGCCGATTCCGGCCATGAACGTAAACACCGATACCAGCACGACCTCCATCAGAATCCTCCGATAGCGGATCTCCCTCAGCTGCTCCTGGACAGGAGTGTGGCGCAGCGCCTTGTAGATCATATAAGCGGCGATCAGCAGGAACAGAATCGCTGCGACAAAGTAGCAGAAATTCCTCAGATCGTCCGATTCACTTGCAGAAAAAAAGGGAACCCTGGTCAGAAGATATCCGCCCAGCATGGAGAAAAACTCAAAGATCCCGACAATCAGGCAGAAGACGAACATATTTCTCCATTCAATCTTCCTGATCATGGAGCCCTCATACTGGCCGATCAGAAAAATATTCATGGAAAGACCGATCACGATCAGTGTTTTTTCCAATATACTCAACAGTCTTCACCCCGTTCATCAACAACAGGACCTTCAAAGCCCACGACATTTCGAGTTTATCGGCACGTCTGTCCGAGGTCAAACTACAACCGTCTGCCGCTGATGAAAAAGAACGACACTTGCCCTCAAGTGTCGCTCATGCTTTTTTTATTTCTGAACAGCTCCTCAGTGAATCAAACCGGCCCAGCCGCCGGAATATCCAGCACGGCGAGGATCCCCCGCAGGAGATCCGCTCTGATCTGCCCCGGCGCGGAGGACTCGCCTGCCATCCCGAAGCTGATGCAGCTCCCTGAAAATGAGCCCGCTGCCCGCGTCACCTTTCCCAGGTTTCCCATCGACATGGAGATAAAGGGGCACATATCCTCTTCTTCAAGCATCTCCAGGGAAGCCGCCAGAAGCTCCATGACATCGGCTCTGTTTCGGGGCATCACGGCGACCTTCGCGATATCACAGCCCTCTTTGTGCATCCTGCGCATCTTCCTGGCCAGCTGCTCTCTGTCAGGTGTCCTCTCAAAATCGTGCCACGACAGCACGACCCCTGCCCCCGCTGCGTGTAGCTGCTTTACCAGATCGCTGTGTATCACCCTGTCCCCCGCCCGGCGGGAAATACGTCCCAGCTGAACGTCAACCAGGTCGGCAAAACGGGCAGCGGCAAGGTTCCTCTCCCGGTAGAGGTCATCGTCGATCGAGATCTCGCCGCCCTCCTCATTTGTGCGGATCGTATAGAGGACTGGCCTGTCCCCCGCCGCTAAGCGCACAGCCTCCAGCGCGGGCTCCTCCTCCTCAAAATAGAAGTCCGCGCGAAATTCCACCAGATCAAAGCTGCTTTTCCTGATCTCCTCCAGTGAATGTTCCAGCTCGCTGTACGTGTGGGCGATCACCGGCACACAGATCTTCGGAATCCCATCGCCCAGCACCAGATTTCTGACACGAATCTGCTTCATCGAATCCTTATCCTCCTGATCCTCAGGCTTCATCGCCTGCAGGTGAAAAGAACCTCTCCCGCACAAGCGCCACCGGCATCTCTTTTCCGGTCCACAGACGGAAGGCGGCCGCGCCCTGATACAGCAGCATGTTCATCCCGTTAAATGTCCTGCAGCCCGCCTCCCGGGCCTGGCGCGTGAGCTTTGTCCTGCGCGGATTGTAGATGATGTCAGAAACGACAAGATCCTTCCGAAAGACAGAAATGTCCCGGATGGGCGAGACGTCCGTATCCGGAGCCATCCCGACGGACGTGGCGTTTGTCAGAAGAGCGCTCCTGCCGATCAGATCCCGCAGGGCCTCTTCGTCCTCCAGATCCGTCAGGTCCGCGCTGCAGGAGGTCCGGCTGCTGATGAGATCCGCCATCGCACGGGCACTCTCCCAGGACTTCGATCTCCGGTTCACGATGTGAAGCGTATTCACCCCGTCCAGTGCCATCTGCACGGCAGCCGCCCTTGCGGCTCCCCCCGCGCCGAGCAGTGTCACTTCCGCCCCTCTCAGGTCGAATCCCTGCTCCCGGACAGACTCAGTGTACCCGGTTCCGTCCGTGTTGTGACCGACCAGCCTGCCGTTGTCATTTACAACGGTATTCACCGCGCCGATCAGCCCTGCCGCCTCCGACACCTCGTCCAGGTATTCCATCACCTTTTTCTTGTCCGGCATGGTGAGGTTGAAGCCATAGGTGTTCAGATCACGGAATACGCGCACCGTCTCTCCCAGCTTCTCCTGCCCCACGTCAAAGGCAAGATAAACCGCGTCAATCCCGAGCGTCATAAAGGACAGGTTGTGCATCGCGGGGGACAGGCTGTGCGCCACCGGGCTGCCCAGGAGCCCTCCGAATCTGGTGTATCCTGTAATCTGGTACATAGGAAACCTCAAGTCGCAGCCACAAGGTGGCGGGGGGTGTGACTTGCAGCAAAAGCCTCCGGCCAGATACGCCGGAGACATGTTGTTTCAGATTGAATTAAGCGGACAGACCATCCGGATCAGTTCCTCTTGAGGAAATCCGGGATCTGGATATCCCGCTCCTGGATCTTGCTCTGGGGCATACGGACC
>ONVT01000145.1 GCA_900321365.1 uncultured Eubacteriales bacterium
ACCCCGGAGCATGAGTGTGCAGTCATTCAGGTCTGTCGCGGTCACAGGGTAGTTGATCTGTTTGACAGAACCGAGTTTCCGCTGCACTTTACCGTCCCGAATGGAAATGAGATCAATCTGCCATATCTGGCAGCCCTGATCAGACTGGCCGATGAGATTGATGTGGCGGCAGACCGCAACCCATTGATGCTGTATGACATGGAGTCCTTTGCGGACGAACATGAAATTGCCTATCACAAAAGGCATCAATCGGTTCAGGAGCTGGTCATTACAGAGGACGCGTTAACGCTGCTGGTCCGGTATGTTGATCCGGATACGGACCAGATGGTACGGACGATGGTACAGAAGATGGAGCAGACACTGCAAAACTGTCGGGAGGCTGCACAGGCCGGATCTCCGTTTCGGATCAGTCAATCGAAGATTCTCATACAGGATATACCGGGATAACGGTTTTCTTAAGAGAGGATGGACGCGTTAAGGGTACATGTGAACAGAGGAATTGACAGGGGAAGCCATGGAATCACAGGGGTGTGATGAATGACAGGCAATCATGACGCAAAGCAGCAGACAGATCGGTTTTTATCCCGGGCTGACGTATTCGCCATGTCCATCGGCGTCATGGTGGGCTGGGGCGCTTTTGTGATGCCCGGAACCACGTTTCTGCCGGTCGCCGGCCCTGCCGGCACAACCATCGCACTGGCCATCGGTGTGCTGGTTATGCTGGTTATCGTGGCAAACTTCACCTTCCTCATGGAAAGAAGCCCGCGAACAGGCGGCGTTTACTCCTATACCAAGATGGCATTCGGAAGGGATCACGCATTTCTTTCCTCGTGGTTTCTCTGTCTGTCGTATCTGACCATTGTTTTTCTGAACGGGACAGCATTGTTTGTCGTCGTACGCACGATAATGAATGGTGCTGAGGGCGGGCCGCATTACACGATTGCGGGAAATGAGATTTACGTGGCGGAAGTTCTTGTTTCCGCCCTCGCATTCGCTGTTGTCGGCCTGCTGTTTATCTTCGCCAGGCGTTTCCTGCGCAGGCTGTTCAGTGTGCTGGCGTTTATACTTGTCGCCGGTGTTCTGGTCACAGCTCTCATATGCGTCCCTCACGCGCTGAGAAACGGCGTGATCTTTGACTTTGGAACGAAGGGGCTGAACAGATTCTATGCCATATTCACGATTGTTATCCTGGCGCCCTGGGCATTTGTCGGATTTGATGCAGTATCCTTCGATACCGCGTATTTCAGGTTTCCGCTGAACAAGACCCGGAAAATACTGGCCGCGTCCATTCTTGTGGCCGGACTGATCTATATTGCCATGGCGATTGTCGGAGTATCCTTTGTGCCGGACGGCTATGCGTCATGGGGAGAATATCTGTCTGATCTGGACCGCCTCAAAGGAGTTGCGTCGGTGCCGACGTTCTATGCCGCGAAGGCCTATATGGGCATTACAGGCCTGGTGATCGTGACAGTCACGGCTCTGGCGGCAATCTTTACGGGTATTATCGGAGCATTCCGCGCAGTCATGAACATCCTGTCCACCATGGCGGAAGACCGTATTCTGTCAGAAAAGTTCAGGCAGAACAGAACCAGTATTCTGTTTATCATGGCCATCTCTATCGCATTGTCGATGCTTGGACGAAATACACTGAACTGGTTTGTTGATCTCACTTCCTTTGGCGCTATCGTGGGTTTTGGTTATACCAGCGCGGCTGCTTACAGGATTGCAAGGACGGAAAACAACCACAAGGTAATGTTATCCGGCATGCTGGGCGGCATCATCACCGTGGCCTTTGCCATCGTACAGCTCGTTCCTCGACTGACAGCAATGGAAGCAATGGGAAGCGAGGCGTTTCTGCTGTTAGCGTTATGGTGCCTGCTCGGGTTCATTTTCTACCTGAGAACAGTGAATGAGACCACGCTTGCAGAATTCACAGGCATGTCCATCTCTGGCGTTGTGCTGTTTGCCCTGCTTCTTTATTCCGCGCTCATGTGGATTGCCAAACAGATCGCGGAAAGCGGCAATGAAGCAGTTGTAAGAACACTTACGCACAGTGGGACTGTCCTGATTCTTCTCGTGTTTGCCGGCCTGGCAGTCATGATGCACATTCAGAACAAACTCCGAAAAAAGCATGAGGTGATTGAACGGGAGAAGATACGGGCTGCGGAAAGTAATCTGGCCAGGAGCCAGTTCCTTTTCAACATGTCCCATGACATCCGGACTCCCATGAACGCGATCGTCGGATACACAAATCTGGCATTGAAAGAAAACGATCCGTCTGTCATGCATGAATATCTGACTAAGATTGACATGTCCAGCCATCATCTGCTGATTCTGATCAATGATATTCTTGAGATGAGCCGGATTGAAAGCGGCTCCATCGAGCTGGAATACGTCCCGACCGATATCTGCAGACTGTTCGAAGAGATTCGGGAGCTGTACGCAGAGCAGATGGAACAGAAAGGGCTGGCTTTCGCGGTTCATGCTTCTCAGGTTCAGGACAGATATGTCTGGTGTGACAAGAAGAATCTGACCCGTGTTCTGTTGAATGTGATCAGCAATGCCCACAAATTCACGCCTTCCGGTGGGACGGTCAACGCGTCCCTCCTGGAAACAGGGAAAGGCGAAAACGGATATGGTGTTTATGAAATCCGGGTTCAGGACAATGGCATCGGCATGTCAAGGGATTTTGTGGAGAAGGTTTTCATCGCATTTGAGAGGGAGAAAACATCTACTGACAGCGGTGTAGACGGAGCCGGTCTGGGACTGGCCATCACCAAGAGTATCGTGGATCTGATGGGTGGAACAATAGAAGTGCATACTTCTCCCGGCAACGGAACGGAGATTGTGATCCGTGTGCAATTCAGACTGGCAAAGGAGAGTGATATCCCGAAAGAAGAAACGACCGACACAGATCATGCTGTGGAAAATACTGTGGACTTCAGCCAGAAGCGGCTTCTTCTGGTGGAAGACAACATGATCAACATGGAAATCGCCAGCATGATTCTGACACAGTTAGGGTTTACTGTTGAAACGGCTGAGAACGGGCAGATTGCGGTGGATATGACAGCAGCTTCGCAGCCTGGGTACTATGATCTGATTCTGATGGATATTCAGATGCCGGTCATGGATGGTTACACTGCAACACGGACAATACGGAGTATGGAAAACACATCGCTTTCGCAGATTCCCATCGTTGCCATGACAGCCAATGCCTTCGCGGAAGACGTTCAGGCAGCAAAGGATGCAGGCATGCAGGCACACATTGCAAAACCTGTGGATATCGCTGTGCTGACGCGTACGCTCCAGGAAATACTGTCTGATAAGTATGCTCCGGGAAATACTGTCTGAAAAGGGCTTTCAGGGAGGAGAAGGATTATGAAAAACGGCAAATCCGGATGATATACATTGAAAGGCTATAAGGCATTTCTTGCCTTTTATGGTTCGGAATAAAAGCTACCGGGTTCGTATAGATGACGTACAGCATAATCTGGGAGGGTATTATCTGTACTGGAAGAACTATGACAGTTTCTTACTCTGGGCAGAATGAAGAGTCATCGAGACGGTCATGAGGTCAAAGATTACATGTCAAAACACAGACTGTGGGAAGAAAGGTTCACCTTATGAGAGTAGCCATTATTACCGGAGCATCAAGCGGTCTGGGAAAAGAATACGTGAAGGAAGTGAGCCGGAAGGAAAAAGGGATCGATGAGATCTGGGCGATCGCCAGACGGAAGGAACGTCTTCTGGCGCTGCGTGAGCTGTCACGGATACCGGTTCGGGCATTGCCATATGATCTGGTGGAGATGGGCAGTATCGACGCACTGGCAAAGCTGCTGGAGGAGGAAAAGCCTGACATCCGGCTACTCATCAACGCCGCGGGCTTTGGAAAGATCGGCGGCAGTCTGGATATCGGGGTGGAAGACACGAACAGGATGATCGAGCTGAACTGCAGGGCGGCGGTGGACATGACATATATCTGCATCCCCTACATGAGCGAGGGTTCCAGAATCATGGAGATCTGTTCGACGGCGGGGTTCCAGCCGTTCCAGTATCTGAATGTCTATGCCGCTTCCAAGGCATTCCTTTACCGGTTTACGCGCGCCCTCAGGGTTGAGTTGTTCTCGAAGAAAATCAAAGTGACGGCAGTCTGTCCGTACTGGATCAGAGACACAGAATTCATTCCTGTCGCAGAAAATGCGGGTGCGGTGAATGTGGGAAAACCTGGTACGGAAAGTACGGGTGGGGGAAGCGCAGGTGCAGAAAAAGTCACTGCTGTGAGAGCAGGGAAAACCAGCGTAGAAAAAGCTTCTGCGGATGCCGGAAAGAAGATAAAGCACTATCCGCTTTCATCCAGGGTTCATTCCGTGGCAGTCAACTCCCTGGCAGTCTCGCGGCTGGGATTACCGGTATCTACGCCGGGGATTGTGTGTACGATACACTGGATTGTGGCAAAAGTGATTCCGTCGGAACTGATGATGGGAATCTGGGCGATCCTTCGGAGAGTATGACATCTACTCCGGCCGGGGATCTGACAATCGACGCGGATTCCTTAGTCAGCATTGCTGCGCATATTCACAATCACGACGCCCGCGCTGACCAGCAGCAGGGAGACAAGGCCTGTCAGTGAGAAGGCTTCATTAACCTCACCGAGAATCAGCGCCGAGATCACAACACCCATGACCGGATTGAAGAATCCCAGGATGGAAACGCGGCTTACCGGATTGTATTTGAGAAGAATGCTCCAGAGCGTATATGCCCCGGTAGAGACAAAGGAAAGATACAGCAGAACCCACAGGCAGGAGATGCTGTAGAAGGTTAATCCGCCTCCCATGGCCAGTCCGGCCAGAAGCAGTACCAGACCTCCCACGGCGAACTGGTAGCCGCACAGGACGACGGGGTCTTCTGTCCGGGAGAATATCTTCGTCAGGCATGAGCCTGTCGCGATAAAGATGTCCGCCGTCACCATAGCCCCTTCTCCGGCAAACGTCACGGCGCCCCCTGAGAAAATGGACTGACCTGCTCCCACGATGAGGATGACTCCGCACAGACCGACGATACATCCGGCCATCTTTCGAAGGGTCATCTTCTCAAGGCGGAAAATATAGACCGCAAACAGAATCGTAAGGAAGTTCCCGCATGCGTTGATGATGGATCCCCGGACGCCGGAGAGATGTGCCATCGCCATAAAGAAGAAATAATACTGTCCGGATGTCTGTATCAGTCCGAGGATTCCGATCTTTGGCCAGGACGATCTGTGGGGAATCAGAATTTTCCTTTCCAGAAGGGAGCCGATCAGTATGGTCAGGATTCCGGTGATGGTAAACCGGGTGCCGGCAAGCACGATTCTCGAAGCAGTGTCTTCCGACCCGATCCTGAACAGCTGATAGGCGGTTTTGATCATGGCTGGCGCGCTTCCCCACAGGACGCAGCAGAATAATGCCGTAACGCATGTTACGGGAAGCCACGACCAGAGAATCTGCTTTTTATCATTGCCGCTTTTCATATCCATGACTCCATGGTGAAGTAAGCTTTTTTCCTGGTACAATCGAAAGAAAAGAAAGGCAGGGTTCGGTTGCCCGGCCCGCGATTGTTACAAAATGAAGCCGGGATTACTGATCATCCGGCAAATACTGTATACAGAGCGTAGTCAGATCGTCAAACTGCGGCGCTCCCGCAATAAACCTGTCAATATCCGCCCGCAGTGCCCTGTCAAGTCCTGCGGGTGACTTGTCTTCAGCGCTGTTCAGGGCCTGGAGCATCCGGTCAGTCCCATAGATTTCTTCCGCGGCGTTTGTTGCCTCCGGCACACCATCAGTGTAGAGGTAGAGTATGCCGCCTTTTTCCATGGTGAAAGTGTATTCCTTATAATGAACGCCGTCCATCCCGCCAATCACAAGTCCGTGTGGATCCTTCAAAAGCTCGAAATGACCGTCTGCGCCGCATAGCGCCGGATACTCGTGCCCGGCATTGGCCGAGGTGACCAAACCGGTCTTAAGATCCAGGATTCCAAACCAGACGGTGACGAACATGTCGAGTTTATTGGAGGAGCAAATCCTGTTATTCGAGCGTTCCAGAACTTCAGTCGGAGGCAGCCCCAGGGAGGCGAAGTTGTGGATGACGATCATGGAAGCCATCATGAAGAGAGCGGCAGGAATTCCTTTTCCGGAAACGTCCGCAATCACAAGGCCGAGATGGCTGTCGTCAATCAGGAAGAAATCATAGAAGTCTCCACCCACTTCCCTCGCGGGTGTCATGGAAGCAGAAACAATGAAATCCTTCCGGTCCGGGAAAACAGCCTTTGCATCCGGAAGCATGTTGGCCTGGATGAGTGTTGCTACCGACAGTTCCGTCTTCACGCGCTCCTCACGGCTGACGGCTTCCTTCAGATCCTTTTCATAGCTGTTGAGATCATTTTCCATCTGCGCAAGCGTCCCAGCCAGATCCTGCAGCTCATCATTGGTGTTGATGGACAGGCTGCTGAAACAGCTGGTAGACGTATTTCCTTCTGTCCGCTGTCTCGCATAATCCTCCACAGCCTGTGAAATGGAATTGATCGGACGGATCACTCTTTTCCTCAGACGGATGCGGGTCACTATCACGATGAGAAGGATGGCGATGAACAGGATGACAAAGTAAATCACGATAAAGATCGTGATGGTAATCTTGGAGAGAACAAGAGGCATGGCACACAGGATCAGAATTTCTGACTCTTCGCTGCACTCCCATGCGTCAAGTCCTACAGTCAGGAGTTTTCCGGCTTTTTCGGACCGGCTTTCGAATGTGATAAAGGTTGGGATGACATCATCATTGTCTTCAGAATCATCTTCCCTGACCTGGAAGGAAAGAAGGGACTCCGTAAAGGATGAATCCTTCATCTCCTGAGGGACATCCACCCACTCTCCGATATCATGCAGATTGTAGATGTCCTGTTCAGAGATGTCGATCAGATAAATCAGTCTTTCTTTCTGTGGATCAAGAACAACAATATACAGATTCTGCAGGTTCATGGAATTATCGATGGTAAGGAGCAGTTCGCTGATGAATCGTACATAATCACTATTGCGGTATTTCGCAAAGTATTCCCGGTACTCATCGGAATGCGGATTCTGCCGGATCTCTTCCGGGATGCTCAGGTAAGTTTCCATGACAGACTCTGCATATTCCGTAAAATGCCCTTCCTGCTCAAGAAGTGCCTTTTCTCCGGTTACGGTACTTTCACCGTTGAGTTCCAGGATGAGGGAGAATTCAAGATTCATAAAGAGCCAGCTCATCAAGGTGGATACGATCAGGACGATAAGCGCGACCCTGACAATCATGTTGCGGAGCGCTTTTGCCATGTTTTTTTTCTTTTTCTGTTTCGTCTTCTTTCCGAACATTTCCGTTTCCCTGCTGCGACCTGTGACATTGACTCAGGATCTGTCACGAAATTGCTAATGTTTTTTGCCGGCCTTTTCTTTCGATAAGCACCTGTGAAAAAGTCAGTGTCTATTATAGCGGAAGTCTGCCACAGATGCCATGATTATTCTCGCGAACGAATTATGCTGCCGGTTGAAATGTCACAATCTTTCGCGGATCGGACCGGAAACAGTGGAGTTTTATGGAAAGCTCGGGTATACTGTGCAATGATGACGAGCTATGCAAGGTGTTTTTGCCTGGTATAATCGAAGGAGAAGACAAGTAAGATTTATGTACTGGTCCTTAATGCAAAGCAGCAGCAATATTTACAGAGAGGCAGGAAGAAAGATGATAAGGTTATATGACGGCGGTGTGTATCTGGTGAACGGGAATCAGGTGATTCCGGAAAGGGATGTCGGGAAGGTGGCACAGCTTACCGGAAAGATGCCGGACAGGGAGGAGGCAAGGAAGGGAACCATTGCTTACGGCATCCTTCAGGCGCATAATACCGGTTCAGATCCGGCGCATCTGAGAATAAAATATGACGCGCTGACTTCCCATGACATTACCTATGTCGGCATCATCCAGACCGCCAGGGCGTCCGGAATGGAGCGTTTTCCCATCCCCTATGTCCTGACCTGCTGTCACAATTCTCTGTGCGCCGTGGGAGGCACGATCAACGAGGATGACCACATGTTCGGACTTTCCGCGGCAAAGAAGTACGGCGGGATATTCGTTCCTCCCCATATGGCCGTGATCCATCAGTACATGCGTGAAATGTTCGCGGGATGCGGGAAGATGATCCTTGGCTCTGATTCCCATACCCGGTACGGCGCGCTCGGCACGATGGCGGTCGGCGAGGGCGGTGGAGAGCTGGACAAGCAGATCCTCGGGGATACCTGGGATATCGATTATCCAGGCGTGGTTGCCGTTTATCTGACAGGGAAGCCTCAGCCGTGGGTCGGTCCGCAGGACATCGCCATCGCGATCTGCGGCGCAGTCTATCAGAACGGCTATGTAAAGAACAAGGTGATGGAGTTCGTGGGCCCCGGCGTCTCTTCCATGTCGACCGACTACCGCAACGGCGTGGATGTCATGACCACGGAGACCACCTGTCTGTCCTCCGTCTGGCGGACAGATGAGGATACGAAAGCCTTTCTGGAAGAGCATGGGCGCGGGGAGGATTACAGGCAGCTGGATCCCGCCGCTGCAGCTTATTACGATGGCTGCATCGAGATTGACCTCAGCGCTGTGAAGCCGATGATCGCGATGCCATTTCATCCGTCCATCGCGTTTACCATTGATGAGCTGAACGAGAACCTTGAGGATATCCTCCGTGAGACAGAGAAGAGGGCGCAGGACGTCTCCCAGGGGAGGGCGCCCTACACCCTTCTGGACAAGGTGAAGGACGGCACCCTGCAGGTCCAGCAGGGAATCATCGCAGGATGTGCCGGCGGCACCTATACGAATGTTGTCCAGGCGGCAAATGCCCTGCGTGGCCGCGGCATAGGAGCGGGAGAATTTACCCTCAGTGTCTATCCGTCTTCCATTCCGGTCTACATGGACCTGGCGCGGAACGGATCCCTGAACGACCTGATGGCAGCAGGGGCAGTCATCAAGACGGCCTTCTGCGGTCCGTGCTTTGGTGCCGGGGACACGCCCAGCCACAACGGCTTCTCGATCCGGCACACGACGAGAAACTTCCCGAACCGCGAGGGCAGCAAGCCGGGGCAGGGACAGATGTCTGCCTGCGCCCTCATGGACGCCCGCTCGATCGCCGCTACCGCCGCAAACGGAGGCATCCTGACCAGTGCGCAGCAATATGCGGAATGTTTCACAGATGCGCCGGAGTATCATTTTGACAGATCGCCATATGACTCCAGAGTTTACGAAGGATTCGGGAAGGCGGATCCGGATGCGGAACTGTTCTATGGTCCGAATATCAAGGACTGGCCTCAGAGGGCTCCTCTCGGGGAAAATGTCCTCCTGAAGGTCTGCTCCCGGATCCTGGATGAGGTCACGACGACAGATGAGCTGATTCCTTCCGGTGAGGCATCCTCCTTCCGGTCGAATCCGCTTGGGCTGGCGGAGTATACGCTTTCCCGCCGGGATCCTGCCTACGTGGGAAAGACAAAGCTGGTGGAGGCCGTGGAGCAGGCACGTGAGAGTGGAGAGGATGTCATAAAGGCAGCCCCGGAGCTTTCGGAAATCTATTCCGTGATCCGGACAATTCCCGGACAGGAGAGCGTCCGTGTGCAGGAGGTGGAGATCGGTTCCGTGATCTACGCGAAGCGGCCTGGGGACGGGTCCGCGAGAGAGCAGGCCGCGTCCTGCCAGAGGGTGATCGGCGGCCTTGCCAATATCGCCCTGGAGTATGCCACGAAGAGATACCGTTCCAATGTGATGAACTGGGGAATGCTGCCCTTCCAGATGAAGGAAGATCCGGACATGTTCGATGTGGATGACTATATCTATGTCCCCGGGATCCGCACGCTGCTGGATGGTGACCTGACCGATATCCCTGCCTATGTCGTCAAAGACGGTGCAGCTCATAAGATCACTCTCTATATCCTGCCGATGACAGAAAAAGAGCGTGAGATCGTGAAGGCGGGATGCCTGATTAATTACAACCGGAGCCGGAAACGGTGACGGTTCACAGTGAGCGGAGTACTGATTTTTCACAGGCCCCGCGCTCACGCACCGCCTGTGCGCCTGTGTATTACTGGACAGCCTCATCCTCCAGGCTGATGGGTCTGTCGATGTTCTGAACCACATCATATGTTTCGAGGAAGCCGTTGTAGAGGCGCTGGTATTCTTCTTCGGTCAGTTCTCTCGCCTTCGTGGAATGCACATGGTAGTCCGGATTTGTCTGGTAGGATCTTCTGACCTGTCCGGAGATCGCGACGCAGTGGGAAGCGATCCGTTCAAAACTGTTGAGCAGGTCGTTGAAGCCCGCCCCCTGTTCCATGGTGCATTCCCCGCGGCGCAGGCGTCCGATATGACGCGCCCGCATGATCTCGCACAGATTGGAGATGGCCGCCGAGAACGGCTTGATCTCCATGGCGGTCTGAAGATCGGATTCGCGGAAGGAGGCGATGGTACGGTTCACGATTTCCCGCTCCGCTTCGATCAGCGTATTCAGGTCGTGCATGGCGGTCTCGGAAAAGGTGATATTGTCCTCAAAGAGTTGTCTGGTGGAATACGAGATGGCTGAGGCATAGTCGCCGATCCTCTCAAGGTCGCCGATCACGCGCAGGTCTGCCGTCACTTCCCTGGTCTGCCTGGAATTCAGCTCCTGCTTGGTCAGAACGACAAGATAGGCGCCGAGCTTCGACTCATACTTGTCTATCAGCTCCTCCTTTCTCTGGACCTTGTCAAACTTTTTTTCCGAATACTGATGAATCAGGTTCAATGATCTGCCGACGTTCTTGCGGACCTTGCTGGTCATTCCCCGGATCACCCGGCTGCACTGCTCCAGCGCGATCGTCGGGGAGGAGAGAAGCCTCTCATCCAGCAGGTCAAAGTCCGCATTGTCCTTCATGTCCTCAAGGTCTTCGGCGGAATCACGGATCATACTGCACACCAGCCGCTCAATGGAACGGATGAAGGGGAACAGGAGAATGCCCGTCACGATTCTTACAAGAGAATTCCAGAACGCGATTCCGACCGGTCCGATTGATGATTCCATAAATGGAAAATGCGCGAAGGCGTTCACCGCGTAGAATCCGATTCCCCACAGGACCATGCAGAGGACATTTACAAGGAGATAGGTGACCGCGCTCCTCTGTCCGTTCTTGTTCGCGCCGATCGCGGAGAGAAGGACCGGACAGGAGGCGCCGACGCCGATACCCAGAATGACGGGGAAGGCGGTTGAAAATGCCAGTACGCCTGTCACGGAAAGCGCCTGCAGAATACCGATTGAAGCGGAAGCGCTCTGAAGGATGGCCGTCATGGCAATACCGAGCAGAATGCCCAGGAACGGGTTGGAAAACATGGTGAGCGCGTCCGTGAATGCCTTGCTCTGGCGCAGGGGAGAGACCGCGGCGCTCATCATCTGCATGCCGGTCATCAGAATGGCAAAGCCGAGCAGGATGTCCCCGAAATGCTTGTGGACGGACCGCTTTGAGAGCATCTTGATGAGCGTGCCCGCAATCGCGGCTGTCGCGGCGATCGTGGCGGAAGACAGCAGCTGTGTGATGCCCCCGGCCCCGTCGATGTAGGACAGACAGAGGATCCAGCCGGTGACGCTGGTGCCGATGTTCGCCCCGATTATGATTCCGATCGCCTGAAAGAGCGTGATCATGCCGGAGTTCACAAAACCGACCACCATCACGGTCGTCGCGGAGGAAGACTGTATGACGGAGGTTACCGCTGCGCCAAGCAGCATCCCCTTCACGGGGGTGTTCGTCACCCGGTACAGGAAGGATTCCAGTTTGTCGCCGGCCACACGTTTCAGTCCGTCGCCCATCAGCGACATGCCATACATAAACAGCGCAACGCCGCAGAGCAGGTTCAGGACCATGACAAATGTACTCATATATGATTTGACTCCATCCGTTTACAGTCAATGTATAAGGATCTGTTCAGAAATGAGAACCTGTACAGATTGCGCAGGATTTTCTTTCGGGTGTGCCAGGTAAAAAACTGACGCAGTAAGAGGTTCTCAGTCTGCAACACTCAGAATATACACCTCACGGCTCATCACGTAAAGAAGAAGGATCCATGTGCCCGTCCCGGTACATCGAGAAGGAGTCCATCGGATAGTTCTTCAGATTTTCGAGGATGCCGCGTCTGTCGGCACCGGAGAGCAGGCTGTCGCGCGCCTTCATGACGAGCGGCTCTGTCTCGTGTTTGGAGGGGCCGCCGATACAGCCTCCGGGGCAGATCATGCCTTCGATAAAGTCCTCTTTCAGGCGGTTGTTCTGAAGCAGAAGCAGGCCTTTCCTGCACTCGTCACCGCCCGCGCAGCGCATCAGGGAAATCTCGGATGTATCTTCGCCCATCTCCTGCATGGCCTCGAGAACCGCGTCCGCGACTCCTCCGGATCCCGAGAAGCGTTTTCCGTAGAGAGAAGCTTCCTGGTAGTTTTCCTCCACCGGAGGAAACTGCGTGATCTCGATCCCGGTCGACCGCAGGAACACAACCATCTCACCGTAGGTTATGGCGTAATCCGCATTGTCCACGATGTTCTCGTTCAGAGTCTCCCCCTTCTTCGCGATGCAGGGTCCGATGAAAACCGTCACGCAGTCCGGGTCCATGGATTTGAGGTATCTGGATACCGCGACCATCGGGGAGACGGTCGTGGACTTGTTCTCCTCATACTGCCTGGGAAAGTGATGATGCATCATGGAGATGAACGCCGGGCAGCAGGAGGTGGTCATCTTCCGGCCTTCTTTTTTCGCCGCGATCCATTCCTTCGCCTCACAGGCAGCGGTCATGTCGCCTCCCAGACCTACCTCCACCATGTCCGCGAATCCTGCCTGCATCAGAGCCGCGCGTACCGTGGCCATGCCGGTGTCCTTTCCGAACTGCCCTTCCGTCGCGGGTGCGCACATGGCGATTACACGCTTTCCTTCCTTGATTGCCCTGATAATGTCGACCAGGAAGATCTTGGAGCCGATAGCCCCGAAGGGGCAGGAGTGGATGCAGTGGCCGCAGTGGATGCATTTTTCATCATCTATCGTGCACAGACCATATTCATCATAGGAGATGGCTCCGGCCGGGCAGGCCTTCTGGCAGGGGCGCTTGCTGTGGATGATGGCGCTGAACGGGCAGGCCTTCGCGCACAACCCGCAGGACTTGCACTTGCCCGGGTCGATCTTCATCTTGGTGTCGCCCGGGGAGATGGCGTCGAACCGGCAGGCGGTCAGACAGGGCTTCCCGAGGCAGAACCGGCAGCTGTCCGTAACCATATGGTCCTGGATCGGGCAGTCGTCGCAGGCTGCCGGGATTACGGCGACAATGTTTTTGGACGGCTTTGTGGCGTCCGGATCCATGCCCATCGCCAGGCGGATCCTGCCGCGGATGATCTCGCGTTCCTTGTAGATGCAGCAGCGGAGCGTCGGCTTCGGCCCCGGAATGATGGTTTTGACAACCCGCTCTCTTTCTTCGTGCGTCAGACAGTCATTCCATGCCATGCGGCAGACTTCCAGCATGACACGGTGTTTCAGGTCATGCAGGCCCTGATCGTTTGTGTTCATGTGGTTCCCCTTTCAAAGCTTTGTTGTACGAACAACAATATTGTACCAGAATTTGTAAAGAATAGTTAAACCATTTGTGAGAACAAATTAAGAAAACTGAAAGGATTTGGTGATGAATCGAACGTGACAGAAGGCACAGGATGTTGTATAGTGAGAACATACCCAGATGTACAGTAGGGGCTTTTATGGAAGGAAGGTATCAGATTATGAAAAAGCTATGGCAAAGGATGATAATGCTTTCCGTGATACTTGTTATGGTGATGACGGTGCATGCGTTTGCGGATAACACCATTCAGTACTGCGCGAGCACGTTCACATTTACCAAGCGCGGAACACAGGTGTCAAAACAGTTTACTGTTGCGTCAAGAACGAATATAACCGTTCATATCAAGATGTATAACGACTACTCAACGATTACGAACAGCAGCGTTATACAGACGATCAACAATAATACCATTTTCAGCCTTCAGAATGTCAACAATCCCTCCCAGTTGTTCTATCTTACCGACAAGAATTTTAACGCCCTGGAGTATGATGTCCATATGACCGTGGAGGCAGGAACGTATGTTTTCCAGGTTCAGAACAATCAGGACAACTGGTTCAACCTGTACTTCCGGGTCACAGGCAACACGGGAATCGACATTATCGATAACCTGGAGCTGACGGTCGGGAGCAGCCAGACTGTTTCGATCGCCCAGCAGTATATCTATGGCGGCTATATGTCGGTGGTCAGATGGGATGTCTCTTCGTACTCTCCGAACCCGAACGCCGCGACAGTGACGAACATCAACAATAACGTCACTCCCAGCAAGGTCACGATTTACGGAAGAGAGGTGGGCATAACCTACATCAATGTGTACGGAACGGACGGATCCACCGACCAGATAAAGGTTACGGTCACGGCGGCTCCGACAAAGCCGACCCTGCTCTACAGCAGCCTGACCCTGTCGACCGGTGAGATTGTATACAACGATGTCCTGAATGCGACAGCCAATGTGACATGGACTTCTTCGAATACTTCCGTTGCCGGCGTGACAAGTACCGGAAAGATTACCGCGAACAGCACCGGAACCGCCACGGTCACTGCGACCACGGTGAAGAACGGCACGACCTATAAGCTTGACTGCAAGGTAACGGTGAACCGTACCGACCCGGATTTCATTGATTTCATCATCCGGATCTCCAGCTTCAAGCCTGCCAAACGGTTGCTGAAGATCTCGATCACCAACCTCTCTGACGCGGATATGATCGTGTACAGCAGCGGCGCCAAGCTTCAGGAATACCCGGGCTATGATGATGTGTGCAAGCTGAAGATGAAGAACGCGTCCAAGGTGACGGTTCCGGATGGGAAGTCGAAGAAGATTACCTTTACCATCCAGAGCAACAAGGTGAAGGGATCGAAGTATGATTACGGCGTACAGGTCAAGTTCAAGATGGAAGGACGAACCTATTATGCCCGCTGTATCGTGGATGAGAACCTCGGACAGTATATTCTGAAGGAGAATCTTGCCACGCAGAACTGGCTGTTCTCCTACATGAAGGCAGCAGGCTGATCCCGGGCGATGGCTCATAAGCCGGGCTTCTGGTTTTCTGTTTCAGAGATGATGTGAATGACCAGCCAGGCCGTGCAGATAATGCACTGCCTGGCTAAGTATGATGTTTCAGAGGTATTTGCATGAAGAGTATTTTATTTGCTGCATCCGAGGGAGTTCCTTTCATTAAGACGGGAGGACTTGCGGATGTGGTGGGATCCCTTCCGGGGTGTTTTGACAAGGAGAAGTATGATGTCCGGGTTATCCTGCCGAAGTATCTTTGCATGCGTCAGGAATGGAAGGATCAGATGAAATATCTGACGCATTTTTATATGGATCTCTCCTGGAGAAGTCAGTATGTCGGCGTTCTGGAGATGGTCAGTGGCGGGGTAACATTCTACTTCATAGACAATGAATACTATTTCTCCGGAGCGAAGCCTTATGGAAATATCTATCAGGACGTGGAGAAGTTTGCATTTTTCTCCAAGGCGGTTCTGAGCGCACTGCCGCTGATCGGCTTCCGGCCGGATATCATCCACTGTCATGACTGGCAGACGGCGCTGATTCCTGTATATCTGAATGACAAGTTCCGTGACGGAGAATTCTTCCGGGATATCAGGACGGTGCTTTCGATCCACAACCTCAGGTATCAGGGTGTGTGGGATGTCCGGACGGTTCAGGATATTACCGGGCTTGACCGCTCATTCTTTACGCCTGACAAGATGGAGGCATACGGCGATGCCAATTATCTGAAGGGAGGGATCGTGTTCGCAGACCGTATCACGACCGTCTCGGAGACGTACGCGAAGGAGATCCAGACGCCGTTCTACGGGGAGAGGCTTGACGGCCTGATGAGAGCCAGGAATGATGTCCTGACCGGAATCGTGAACGGGATCGACTACAAGGAATATGATCCGATGACGGATCCTTTTGTCGAGTTCAACTATGACGCGAAGTCGTTCCGGAAGGAGAAGGCAAAGAACAAGAAGGCGCTCCAGAAGGAACTTGGCCTGGACCAGGATGAGAGGAAGCTTCTCGTCGGCATCGTATCCCGTCTCACTGACCAGAAGGGGTTTGACCTGATTGCCTATATGATGGATGAGATCTGCCAGCAGGATCTTCAGCTCGTGATTCTGGGTACCGGAGAAGAGCGGTATGAGAACATGTTCCGCCATTTTGCCTGGAAGTACCAGGGAAAAGTATCGGCGAACATCTATTACTCGGAGGCGATGAGCCACAAGATCTATGCCGCCTGCGACTCGTTCCTGATGCCGTCGCTTTTCGAGCCGTGCGGGCTTTCCCAGCTGATGAGCCTGAGGTATGGCACGGTGCCGATTGTCCGTGAAACCGGTGGGCTGAAGGATACGGTCATTCCGTACAATGAGTATGACTCGACCGGAACAGGCTTTTCCTTCGCGAACTATAACGCCCATGAGATGCTTCACACGATGCAGTACGCGATGGATGTGTTCTACAACCGCAAGCGTGAATGGAACAGACTGGTTGACCGCGGCATGGCGATGGACTTTTCCTGGAACGCCAGCGCCAGGAAGTACCAGAAACTGTATGACGAGATGCTGGATAGCTGAGACCTTTTCGCGGTATTGGGGCCGATGCCATTCTGGCGGAGTATGACCTGTGATCCGGAGCAGTGCTGCTCCTGCGGTCTCAGAGCGGGATCTCACGCATGTGGCGTCCTTCAAAAACACAATAAGAACGGTATCCCATGCTCCGGAGCAGACTGCGGACCCTGTCAAAGGCGAACGCGATGTGCTCCGGAGCATGTGCGTCCGCGCCGATGGTAATCCGTTCGCCTCCCAGCTCACGGTATCTTCTCAGGATGGAGGGGGTCGGGTTCGGCTGGCCCAGGCCGTATTTATAGCCGGAGGTATTCACCTCCAGGCATTTCTTCGCGTAAATGACATGGCGCAGAATCTCATCGATCAGATCAGCATGATGCTCCATCGAATCATAGACACAGCCCTTCACGGCTTTTTCTTTCGGGATATAGCGGATGATGTAGTCCATATGCGCAAGCGTATCCCATTCTTCCATGGTCTTCAGGTTGGACAGCATCTCCTCGTAATAATGTCCGATCAGGACAGAAGGGTCTGTGCCTTCCCATGAATCCGGGTAATAGGGATCGAGTGAATCGACAAGGTGCTGCGAGGCGACGATGAAGTCCAGCGGCCAGTCCGCAGCTATTGAGTGAAATTCACCAGCCAGGTGTGCCTGCATGCCGAATTCCAGGCCAAAGCCGATCCAGAAGGAGGGAAAGGATTCCCTCAGACGCTGAATCTCAGCAAGAACCGCACCCGGATCGGCCACGAAGGGTTCCGGATACGCGGGGAAGTTCCCTTCCGGATATTCCAGGTCCATATGCTCGGTGAAGCAGATTCCGACAAGATTAAGCTCCATCGCCCGTCTGACCATATCCTCCATGGGCGCATCAGAATCCGTAGAAAAAGAAGAGTGCATGTGCATGTCGTATTGTATTGCCATTTTTGTCCTCCCTGACGGTTTTTCCTGAATTATACCTGCTTTTCAGGTACTTGGAAACTACCGGTCGCAACTCGTTTAAAAAAGTCGTTCTATCACTTGATTTTTGCGGGGTATTCCGATAGAATACTTACGGGTTAAGTGCGCAGCGGGCCAGTGAATCGAACCGGCCCATCCAAGTGCTTGACAGACAGTAGTTTATTTAACCTTATACCAGTCTTAGGAGGAACAGTTATTATGGCAGTAAAAGTTGCAATTAACGGTTTTGGCCGCATCGGTCGTCTTGCGTTCAGACAGATGTTTGGTGCAGAGGGATTTGATATTGTTGCGATCAACGATCTTACATCCCCGAAGATGCTTGCTCATCTGCTGAAGTATGACAGCACCCAGGGCAGATATGCCAAGGGCGACACCGTCGTTGCCGGCGAGGACTCCATCACGGTTGACGGCAAGGAGATCAAGATCTATGCGATCCCGGATGCAAACAACGCACCGTGGGGCGA
>ONVT01000013.1 GCA_900321365.1 uncultured Eubacteriales bacterium
AGCTCCGGAACCGAGATTCCGGGCGTGTCGTCGATGACCAGGTCCGACTTTCCGATGACGTCGGCTCCCATCACAAGGTTTTCCCACTCGGAATCCTTCAGCCGGCCGTTGCGCAGACTGCCTGCGTTAATATTGGATTCCTGTGCAAGAAGGCGGTTCACCAGCTGCTCCTTCGACATCTCAAGGGAGAAGATCGCGACCCGCTTTTTTTCGCGGAATGCCATGTAGGCGCCGATGTTCAGCACAAACGCAGTCTTGCCCATGGAGGGCCTGGCCGCGATCAGGATCAGGTCCGACGGCTGGAATCCGCTGGTCTTGAAATCCAGGTCATGGAATCCGGTGGCCAGCCCGGTGATGGAGCTGTTCTGGCTGCTGGCGGCGGAGATCCGGTCCAGCGCGTCCATGACGATGTCCGCGATGGGCGTCAGCTCCCGCCCCTGACGCTTTGTCAGCAGCTGGAAGACCTGCTTCTCCATCTTGTCGCTCAGGTCGTCGGCCTTCTCCCTGTCCGCGTAGCACTCGGCGGTCAGGGTTTCCATGGTCCGGATCATCCTGCGCAGCTGTGCCTTCTCCGCCACGATCTTCGCGTAGTGCTTCGCGTTCGTGGAGACCGGCACCGAGGCGACCAGCTCGGCCAGCGTCTGCGCGCTCGCCAGATCCTCCGGCGCGTCCATCTCCCGGAGCCTGTCCTGCAGCGTCACCGGATCCACCGCGCGGCCGGAGGTATCCAGGTCGACAATCGCCTTAAACAGAAGCGCGTACGGCTTCAGAAAAAAATCCTCTTCCGTCAGAATGGCGGAAGAGGCTGCGATCGCCTCCGGATCGATCATCATCGATCCGATAACGGACTGCTCAGCCTCCTGACTGTGCGGCGGGATACGCCGAATCTCATTCATGTTTTCATCCATGCGCTGACTCTCCGCGGGTTATGTAGTGTTTCTGGACTGGTGCAATTGGTGGAAAAGGCAAAGATCTGCCGCTGCCTCCACGTCATTTCATCGCGGCATCGACGCATAGAACCGCCAGGCCTGTCCTTCCGGGATTACAGTTTCTCCACGTTCACCTTCAGCTCCGCCTTCACCTTCGGGTGCAGCTTCACGACCGCGGTCATGGTCCCGATAGTCTTGATCGGATTCTCCACGACGATCTTCCTTCGGTCAAGTTCGATACCAAGCTGCTCCTTCGCCGCCTCCGCGATCTCCTTGCCGGAGACCGAGCCGAACAGCCTGTCGCCCTCCCCGGTCTTCGCCCTGACGACCACACTGCTTACGTCAAGCTTCTCCTTCAGCTCCTTCGCCCGCTCCAGGTTTTCCTCAGCAACCTTCTCGTCGTTTGCCCGCTTCAGCTTCAGGTCATTGATGGCCTTCCCTGTCGCCTCAACCGCGAGGTTCTTCCGGATCAGCACATTCCTCGCGTAGGAATCAGCCGCCTCGACCAGCTCCCCCTTCTTTCCGACTTTATTGACATCCTGCAGCAGTATTACCTTCATATCTCTCCAGCCTCCGTCATTGCTCTCAGTATTTCCTTGATGCGGACCACCGCCATCTCACATGTCACATCCTGCAGCTGCGCGCCGGCGCTGCTCATATGGCCGCCGCCCCCGAGCCGCTCCATGATGACCTGGACATTCACCTCATCGATCGCCCTCGCGGAGATGAACACCTTCCCGTTGTACTGGGTCACGACAAATGACGCGGTGATCCCGACGATGTTCAAAAGCTCATCCGCGGCCTGCGCGCCCACGACATTCGGACTGTCCAGCCCCTCGCTCGGAAGGATCGAAATCGCGTACCGCCCCATGAAGTTCTCCGCGTGCCGCACAGCCTCGGCCCTCGCCTTATAGCTGTCCATGTCGTCGCGCAGCGCCTTCCTGACACGGATGACGTCCGCGCCCATGCGCTTCAGGTAGGCTGCCGCCTCAAATGTCCTCGCCCCGGTCTTGGAATTGAAATTGTTCGTGTCAATGAGGATACCCGCGTACAGGCAGTCCGCCTCGAGACTCTTCAGGCGCACATTCTCCTCAAAATACTGCAGGATCTCCGCGACCATCTCGCAGGCGGACGACGCGCCGGGCTCAATATAGGACAGCGCGGCATTCGGGATCTGCTCCGTCGACTGGCGGTGGTGATCCAGCACCACAATGGTTTTCGTCCTCGTAAGCAGCGCTTCGCATTCCACCATCGTGCTGCGCGCGGTGTCCACGACGACCAGCGCCGCGCTTTCATCGCACAGCTCGGCAGCCCTCTCGTGGCTGATGAAGATCTCCTCCTCATACTCACGGCTCTCCCGCAGCATGTCAAGCCAGTTCCTGATCGACGGGGAATCGTCCCCGATCACGATCCAAGACTGCTTTCCCAGGGTCTTCGCCGCGCGGTAGATGCCGACCGCCGCTCCCAGTGAGTCCAGATCAGTGATCTTGTGACCCATCGCCAGGACGCGTTCCTTCGACTCCATGATCTCACGCATCGCCTGCGCCTTGACCCTGGCCTTGACTCTCGTGTGGCGCTCGCCGCTGTGGGACTTGCCGCCGTAGAACTTCATCTGGCCGTCCCGGTTCAGGACCGCCTGGTCTCCGCCCCGCCCGAGCGCCATCTCGATCGCGGAGCGGGCGTACTCATAATTCTGGTTGTAGTCGCTGCCGCCGATCCCGACACCGATACTGATCGTCATGACAGTTTCATTGCCGATATTGACGGTTTTTACTTCCTCAAGCAGGGAAAAATGATCTTCCTCCACGCCTGCCAGGCTTTTCTGGTTCATGATCAGGAGATACTTGTCCTTCTCCAGCTTTTTGCTCAGCGCCTGGTGCGCAAGGCTGTATTTGTTGATCTCCCGGTCGATCAGGACATTCATCAGGGACGAGTGAACCTCGTCCACGTTGTCCATGGCCTCTTCGTAATTATCGAGGTACAGCAGCGCGACCACGGGCTTCCTCTCCCGGTTCTCCCTGCGGAGCCTGCTCAGCTCCGTCTCATCGATAAAGTAAATGACATAGTGCCAGGTGGCCTGTTCTTCCTTCTGCGTTCCGTCCTCATGCATTCCCTGCACTTTCCATTCTTCGTCCGGCCCGGCGCTATCCTGGTTCCACGAAGCTTCCTCCGTGTCAGTGGTCAGCAGAGAGCCGTCCAGCACATGATCCAGTCTCAGCTTCTGGATGTGCGCGCGGAAGATCTGTCCCTGATACTCCAGCGTGATGTCCTTCGTGTCGGAGTTCACGGGAAAGACAGGCTTGGTCAGATAGGGGAAAATCGTGTCGATCGTCCGGTGGAACCGCTCATTTTCCCCGGTAAGGCTCTGAAGCATGCGGTTCATCCACAGCACACAGCCCTCCCGGTCTACGAAGACTGCGGGAATATCGAGCTCTCTCAGGACAGTGGCCTGGACATCGGTATACTGGTTCGCGAAACCGATCATCGACTGCAGGATCCTGGGACGGTAATAGAGATTAATCAGGAGGACAACAAGAAAATACCCGCATGCGAAGGCCAGACAGATCAGTCCTGAGCGGCGGTCAACGAGGAACACCGCCCCTGACAGGACGAAAAGTGTCAGAGCCAGATAGACATTCCAGCTCCACAGGATCTTCAGATATCCGCTGATCTTCACTCCGGTTCCGGATTTCATGCGCTTTCCCCGGTCAGGTGCTGAGACTCTGTCACGAAATTACCTGGTAATCCCGTGACAGCTCCTGACTATTACGAATACTTAAATACTGCCACTCCGTAGGGCGGAAGCGGGAACGAGAAGGAATACGGCTTGCCGTCACACTCGCTCTCCACCGCCTTGTACTTCAGTTCATGCTCCGTGCCGTGTCCGCCGAAGCGTTCCTCATCCCCGTCAAGAACGAGCGTGTACGTGCACTTCTTCGTGCAGCCGACCCTGTAGTCGGGACGTGCCATCGGAGTGAAGTTGATCACAAAGAGCAGGTTGCTCTTTCCGTCGCTGCTGTGGCGCAGGAAGCTGTAGATGCTGCGGTCGGCGTCGTCCGCGTTAATCCACTCGAAGCCCTCCGGCGAGCAGTCCGCGGTATAGAGCGCAGGCGTGTTCCTGTACAGTTTCAGAAGCTCTGCCACGAAATCCTGGATCTGCCTGTGCTTCAGTTCATCGAGCAGGTACCAGTCGAGCTCGCGGTCCTCCGACCACTCCCGCTCCTGCGCGAACTCCTGACCCATAAACAGAAGCTTTTTCCCCGGATGCCCGAACATGAACGTATATCCCGCTTTGAGATTCGCGAACTTGTCATCATACAGGCCCGGCATCTTGTTGATCATGGAGCACTTCAGATGGACGACCTCGTCGTGGGAGAGCACCAGGCAGTACTTCTCCGAGTAGGCGTAGGTCATGGCGAAAGTCATGCGGTTGTGGTTGAACTTGCGGAAATAGGGATCCAGCTTCATGTACTCAATGAAGTCATGCATCCAGCCCATGTTCCACTTCATCGTGAAGCCAAGGCCGTCATTCTCCGGCACATCCGTCACCTTCGGCCAGGCGGTCGACTCCTCCGCGATCATCATGATCCCCGGATTCTTGCCGAGCACCACCGAGTTCAGGTGCTTGAAGAACTCAATCGCTTCCAGGTTCTTGTTTCCGCCGTACTTGTTCGGGATCCACTCTCCGTCGCGGCGCCCGTAATCCAGATAGAGAATCGACGCGACCGCGTCCACGCGCAGGCCATCCACATGGAACTGCTCGATCCAGTAGAGCGCATTACCAATCAGGAAGTTCTTGACCTCGCTCTTTCCGAAATCGAAAACCTTCGTGCCCCAGTCGGGGTGCTCACCCTTGCGCGAATCCGCGTACTCATAGCACGCCTGTCCGTCGAAGTCGGCCAGTCCGTGGGCGTCTTTGGGAAAATGCGCCGGCACCCAGTCCAGGATGACACCGATCCCGTTCCGGTGCAGGTAATTAACCATGTAAGCGAAGTCCTCCGGAGTACCGTAGCGGCTGGTCGGGGCAAAGTATCCCGTCACCTGGTAACCCCAGGATCCGTCGAAAGGAAACTCCGCGATTCCCATAAGCTCGATGTGGGTATAGCCCATCTTCTTCAGATAGTCCGTGACGGAATGGGCAAAATAACGGTAATCGTAGAAGCCGTCCTCTTCCTCCCCGTGCGGGTGGCGCATCCAGCTTCCGATGTGGCATTCATAGATCGAGATGGGGCTGGTGTCCTGTTTGAAGGAAGCGCGCTTCTTCATCCACACACTGTCGGTCCAGCGGATCGAACCGATGTCCGCGATCACGGAAGCGGTGCCCGGCCTCTTCTCGGCCTGGTTCGCGTAGGGATCGGCCTTGTAGAGTTTCCTTCCGTCCTGCGTGTAGATCAGGTACTTGTACATCTGGCCGAGCTGCGCGTCTGTAATAAAGCACTCCCAGATCCCGGAGGGCTCGAGCCGTTCCATCGCGATGTTGTCCTCATTCCAGCCGTTAAACTCGCCGATCAGGTGGACTGCCGCCGCGTGGGGCGCCCATACCGCAAAGTGGATTCCCTTCACACCGTCCTTCTGGGAAGGGTGTGCGCCAAGCTTGCGGAAGATATCGTAATGCACGCCCTTGTCATAGAGGTACTGGTCAAGGTCATGGATGAACTCATATCCCTCACCCGGGGCCGCCGTCTTTTCGGCGATCTCCTCCTTTGCGGCCTTCGCTGCAGTCTTCACAGCAGTCTTTGCTGTCGCTTTCACCGCAGACTTTGCTGTCGCCTTCGCCGCAGACTTTGCCGCAGTCTTCGCTTCAGCCTTTGCCGCAGTCTTTACCGCCTTCGCCGCAGCCGCAGTTTTTGCTGCCGTCTTCACCCTTTTCTCCATCTGACTCTCAGGTGCTTTCCCGTCTGACGCTTTCCTCATGACAATCCTCCGCTCATATCGACCACATTCGCTTCCCGCCAAGTTGCTTCCATGTCTCTTCATTATACCGTTATTCAGTCTTTTAGACAAGAGTGCGTAAGCAGTGTTGCGACCCTCCGCCCGGGACGCGGGAGGCCTTGAGTGTAACAAGTCACATCCCGTGATTTGTAACCCCTGAACTTTAACATACCCCAGGACATATGTCCTGGGGCTTAAGGATCGTTTGTTTACAGTTTTTCCTGTCAGCGCTCTTCTCGGAAGTATGGCAGGCCGAGGGCTGCCGGAGGCTGGTTCTCACGCTTCTTCTTCAGGCTGATGATGATCAGCACGAGGATCGTGACCACGAACGGGGCCATCTTGTAGATCTCCTTGATAGCCATATTCGTCCCGGTCGGGATGTACAGATAAAGGATGTACAGGGCGCCGAACAGGAGCGAGGCCAGGATGCTGACGTTCGGCCTCCAGATTGTGAAGATAACCAGCGCGATCGCGAGCCATCCTCTGTCGCCGAACGCGTCGTTCGACCAGACACCGGAAGCGTAGTCCATGACATAGTACAGTCCGCCGAGCCCGGCGATCATGGATCCGATGCAGGTCGCCCAGTACTTATAGGAGCCGACACTGATACCGGCCGCGTCCGCGGTGGCCGGGTTCTCACCGACCGCCCTCAGCTGCAGGCCTCTCCTCGTATGATTCAGGAACCAGGAGGCAAGCAGGGCGATGACGACCGCGACGTAAACAAGGAAACCGTAGTTCAGAATCAGCTTGCCGAACACGCCGGTCTTCTCCGCGAACGGAAGCTTCGCCGCGTAGAACTTGTGCGTGATTGACAGCGCGATAGACGGAACGTCGGAGCCTGTCAGCTTGATCAGCGAGCCGCCGAAGAAGTTGCCGAAGCCCACGCCGAAGGTCGTCAGGGCAAGGCCGGTGACGTTCTGGTTCGCGCGCAGCGTAACCGTCAGGAAACAGTACAGAAGCCCCATCAGGAAGGATCCCAGCAGGCAGCAGACCAACGGGATGGTAATCGCGAGAAACGCGTTGGCATTCTCCACCGAGCCGACCTTCTGTTCATAGAAAAATGCGCCGATGACGCCGGAAATCGCGCCCACATACATGACGCCCGGAATACCGAGATTCAGGTTTCCGCTCTTCTCAGTGATCGTCTCACCGGTGGAACCAAGAAGAAGCGGAGTTGCCTGTGCAACAGCACGGGGGATAAACGATACAATATCAAACATAGCTTACTTCGCCTCCTTCCGGAACACCAACTTGTACTGAATGAAGAACTCGCATCCGATCAGGAAGAAGATGATGATCGAACTCAGGATGTCGGAGAAACTCTGGTTCAGGCCGAACTGCGTCGCGACCTCGCCGGCGCCCTTGCCCAGGAAGGCCAGCAGGAAGGCTGTGAAGATCATGCCGACGGGGTTGAACTTTGCCATCCATGCAACCATGACCGCCGTGAATCCGCGCCCGCCCGCAAGGGTGGTCGTCATGGTATGGTCTGTGCTTCCGACCATCAGAAGTCCCGCGATACCGCAGATCGCGCCGGACAGAAGCATGGTCCGGATAAAGACGCGTCCGACCTTGATGCCGATATAGCGCGCCGTCTTCTCACTCTCACCGACAACCGCCAGCTCGTATCCATGCTTGCTCTTTTTCATGTAGATGTGGAGGAAGACGGTCAGTGCCGCTGCCACCAGAACCGTGAGCAGGTATTTGTACTCCCCGATCTGAGGAAGCCAGCCAGCCATCGTCTTCTGATTGATGATACCGATCTTCCCGGATCCCCTCGGAGACTCCCAGACAATGATAAAGTAAGCGACCAGCTGTGTCGCGACATAGTTCATCATCAGCGTAAACAGCGTCTCATTCGTGTTCCACCTGGATTTGAAGAATGCCGGGATCGCGGCCCAGATCGCGCCCGCCGCAATTGCCGCGACGATCTCGATCACGATCAGGAGTCCGTTCGGAACTTTCCCGCCAAGCATGATCATGCAGCTTGCCGTCGCAAGGACGCCCATCATAACCTGTCCCTCGCCTCCGATATTCCAGAAGCGCATGCGGAACGCCGGCGCCATCGCAAGGGAGATGATGAGCAGGATCGAGACATTCTGCAGAAGGACCCATATTCTTCTCTCGGAGCCAAAACTCCCCTCCCAGATCGTCTTGAAGACGCTGACCGGATCGTCGCCGGTCAGCAGGAAGGTCACAAGCGCACAGGCCAGGATCGCGAGCACGATCGCCCCCGCACGGATCAGAACTGCCTGCTTCAGGGAGACTTCGGGGCGTTTTACAATATGGAACAGAGGTGCCTTCTTTCTTTCATTCATGTCGCATCACCTCCTCCGAGCGTGGTCATCATGCTGCCGACCTCATACTTGTTCGTCTTCCTTCCTTCCACGATGCCGGAAACCTTTCCGCCGCACAGGACAAGGATCCGGTCCGCCAGCTCCAGGAGAACGTCCAGGTCCTCGCCGACATAGAGGACGGCGACTCCCTTCTGCTTCTGCTGGTTCATCAGGTCGTAGATCGCGTAGGAGGAATTGATGTCAAGCCCGCGGACCGCGTACGCCGTCAGGAGGACGGAAGGCGCGGACGCGATCTCACGCCCGACCAGAACCTTCTGGACATTTCCTCCGGACAGCCGTCTGACCGGTGTAGTAAGACCCGGCGTGACAACCTCCAGCTTATCCTTGACCTTCTGGGCAGTATCCTTCGGCGCTGTTCTGTCCACAAACACTCCGCGCCCCCTGCGGAATGACCGCAGCATCATGTTGTCGGTCATGTCCATGTTGCCGACAAGACCCATGCCAAGACGGTCCTCCGGGACAAATGACAGGGCCACTCCCAGTCTCTGGATGTCCAGCGGATCCTTCCCGATCAGGCTGGTTTCCTGTCCCTCAGGGGAGATGTAGGTGATACTGCCCGACTCGACCGGCTGCAGTCCGCTGATCGACTCCAGCAGCTCCTTCTGGCCGCTGTTCGAAATGCCCGCGATTCCCAGGATCTCGCCGGAGTTCGCCGTAAATGACACATTGTCGAGCTTGATAAGGCCTTCCTCACTCCGCACCGTCAGTCCCTCAACACGAATCCTCGGCTCAGGATTCACCGGTTCGGGACGGTCGATGTTCAGGGCGACAGCGTGACCCACCATCATGTCCGTCATCTCCTGCGCATTCGTCTCGCTCGTCTTCAGGCTCCCGATGAACTCGCCCGCGCGGAGAATATCCACGCGGTCTGAGATCGCCAGAACCTCATTGAGCTTATGCGTAATGATAATGACCGCCTTGTTGTCCTTCTTCATGTTCCGCAGGACATCAAACAGCTTCTCCGTCTCCTGCGGGGTAAGGACAGCGGTCGGTTCATCCAGAATCAGGATATCTGCATTCCGGTACAGAACCTTGACGATCTCGACTGTCTGCTTCTGCGACACTGTCATGTCATAGATCTTCTGCTCCGGGTTCAGGTCAAACCCGTAACGCTCACAGATCTCGCGGACACGCTCGGCGGCCGCCTTCAGGTCATACTTATCCTCCTTCAGCCCGAGGATGATATTCTCTGTCGCCGTCATGACATCCACCAGCTTATAGTGCTGGTGGATCATGCCGATTCCCAGCTCCAGCGCGTCCTTTGGCGATCGGATGCTGACCTCCCTCCCGTCCACCTCAATCTGACCGGAGTCCGGACAGTAGATGCCTGACAGAATATTCATCAGCGTCGTCTTACCGGATCCGTTTTCACCCAGCAGGGACAATATCTGCCCCCTCTGGATCTCAATGGAAACGTCGCGGTTTGCCACAACCTTTCCGACGAATGTCTTTGTGATGCCGCTCATCTTGACGGCCGGTACCCTGTTATCCAATGTATTTCCTCTCTATCCCTGCTGAAAATTGGAAGAGGCAGTACAGACAATAGCTCTCTGCACTGCCCCATTCTGATTAAGATTGTTCTTAGAACGCAACATCCAGAAGCGTGATTCCGTCGATCGGGCTTCCGTTTCCTTCCTCGTCATAGAACAGTCCGAAATACGGAGCGGATCTGAACTCAGACTCATGGAAGTATCCGTCAAAGACAACCGCTGTATCCGGCAGATAATCCGGATCGGTGTCGACATCCGCCTCGAATCCGTCCGGGAGTTCCTCGCCGAATACGGTGAAGGTGGAGGTGTCAAATACATGCAGGCTGCCGTCTTCGAGCTGTGCCTTGACAGCCTCGATCTCCTCGGCGGTACCCTCGGCCGCGACAGCCTCGTTCAGCTCGGTCAGCTGTACGGAATCGGTCGCAAGCGTTCCGGTGTAGTCCGGATCGAACGCTTCGCCGTTCACCGCGTTGAGGATCGCCTCCTTGAAGTACGGCGTCCAGTTGATCTTGGAAGAGATGATGTAGGTGTTCGGGGCAGCGTCGATGGTGGATCCGTTATAGGATACATCCGGGACACCGGCCGCCTCACAGGCTGTCGGGGCTCCCATGGAGTCAGCGTGCTGGGAGATCAGGACGCAGCCGTCCTCGATCAGGGTGTTCGCGCCTTCCTTCTCAGCGGTCTCATCATACCAGGAACCGGTGAAGGTGACTTCCATCGTTGCGCTCGGGCACTCATGTCTTACACCCAGGAAGAAAGAGGTGAATCCGGAGATAACCTCTGCATAGGTAAATGCGCCGACGTATCCGACCTTTGCCTCGTCCTCGGTGATATCACCGTTCTCGATCATCTCGTTCAGCTTCATGCCCGCGGCAACGCCGGCAAGGAATCTGCCTTCATAGATCGAAGCAAACGCGTTGTGGTAGTTGTCAAGGCCTTCGGTATGCGCCTTGGTGCCGGTCGCGTGGCAGAACTGCACTTCCGGTACTTCCTGTGCGGCCTGGATCATGTAGTCCTCATGGCCGAAGCTGTCTGCAAAGACAATGCCGCAGCCCTGGTCCGCCATATCCATGGCCTCTTCGTAGCACTCCTGTCCTTCGGGGACATTCGTCTTCAGGATGATCTGGTCTTCACTCATGCCGAGCTCCTCGGCCGCTGCCTTCGCCGCATTGATGAAGTTCAGGTCATAGGTGGAGTTCTCATCATGCAGGAAAATGAAACCTGCCTTGAAATCCTCCGGAACCTGGGCATCAGACTCCGCAAATGCCGGCACGCAGAGCGAAACTGTCATCAGCGCGCTTACTGTTAATGCGATAAGCTTTCTCATACACTCTACCTCCTTATATGTAAGAGCATGTTCCTGTAATCCCAGTCGACTACGGACTCAGTATATCAGCGAACCCTGCAGGTGTCAACAATTCTGTCGCTTTCGCCGGCGCATTTTCCTGTCACAATGCAACAAAAAATATGGGGCACCTCTCCACCGAAATATCTATTTATGACAAAAAACAAGGCAGACTGCTCCACAAAAACGTGGACAATCTGCCAAAGTTTCAGCTTTTCTGAATTATTGTAATGCCTTAAAACCGGTATAAAATCCGCTTATACATCCTGTCTGTCTTTTCCTTCAATTCAAGAACGCCAGGCAAAAACTATGTCACCGGAAATCCTTCTCTCTCAGAATGATGCGGTCCTCGCTGTCATAGCGCTTCTTCGCAGACCCGATCCTGCGGAAGAACGTGTTCGCGTTTTTGATGGCGCGGTCCACCAGCTCGATCACATTCGTCACAGAAACCGGCTCGCCGCTCTTCATCGCGGCCTCCACTCTCGCGCGGCAGGCCTCGACGGCCTTCTCGCTGAAGACATAGTCTTTGCTGCCTGCGTAGATCTGTCCGAAGTTGACCAGATCATCACTGGTATACTCCGGAATATAGATCTGGGCCGTAAACTTCATTGTGAAACGCGGATGACGCATCAGCAGGTCATGAATGTAACGCTGCTCGTCCTCGAGTATCATGATCATCCCGTCCGTCCTGAATTCCATGGCCGTCGTCAGCTGGTCGACGATCGCGTCATCCAGATCGCCCGCCTCCTCAACGATCAGGACGCCGCCGGCAATCTTCGCGATGGTCGCGGCGATGTCCTTCCGGTTCAGGTCGGCCGCGTAGATCTTTGCCATTTTGACCGAGTGCGTTCCCTTGTCCTCGGCGATCGCCTTCGCGATTCCGGTCGCGATCGTGGTCTTGCCGCAGCCGTGGGCACCAAGAATCAGGATGTTGCCGGTCCGGCTTGTGCGGTCGTCCTTGCGGTTCTCCGCCTGCCAGATCGCGCCCGCAATCTGTTCGGGAAGTGTATCGATGGTGGTAAATCCCCTGAACAGCTCCATCTGGTTTTCTTTCAGATACTGCCTTCCCGTAAAGACCTGCGGCTCCGGTTCACTCTTCGGGACTTCCCTGGTCACCTGCTCGCCGATCTGTCCGGCAGCGCCGGCCGCGGCTCCAAATCCTGCCGCGGCCGCGGCGGCTGCAACAGCCCCCACGGCGGATCTGCCATCGGAAGAGAGCTCTGCCGGGAACGGTCCGTTTCCGGAACCCTCCTGCGCCGCATTATCTCTTCTGAACTCATCCGGCTGTATAAAAGCGTCTCCTCCGAATGCACCCTGCTGCATGGGTGCGGCTCCGGACGCTTCTGATAACGCCCTTCCGGGAGCCTGCGCGATACTGACGCCATCTTCCCCGTAAAAAGCGCCGCCTTTGGAAGTAACCTCCTCCTCTGCCATCTCTGCGGCCTTCTCCGCCGCGCGGGAAGCATTTATCGACGCCTCCTCCGCGGCCGCCGCACTCTCGGTCAGATACGCTTCATGAAGCTTGCGGATCTCATCAACCGGAAGCCTGCGTGTTTTCGCCTCCGCGATCTCTTTCGTGTACGGAACGCGCGGTGTGCTCATAAATGCCGCCGCGACAGCAGCAGCCGGATCCGCCTCAGCATCCGTCATGTCATTTCCGCCCTCCGTCTCAGCCGGCGCGGCAGCCGTCTCCTGTTCCGGAGCCCCTGTCACAAAGCCGGCCGCTTCGTCCCTGCCCGCAAGGCCCATGTCCGCCCTGAGGGCGTCGTCTGCCTGCGCGATGTCAGAAGCGGGTATCTCGGAGGTATTCTTTGCCTCACGGACGCCGTCTCTGAGGAAAAGCGGAATCTCCGGATTCTCCGGCATACTCCCGGAAGAAACGTCCTCTCCGCCAATGGCCGCCGCAGAAGCGGACTGTGCATTCGGTTCCGGATAGCCCGGCGCCGCGCCCATACCGTCATAGGAGGCTGCCTTTGCCTCCGCCTGATGCTGCGCGGTCATCTGCGCCTCTTCCGTCGCGCTCATCACGCTCCCGCCGGTAACCTGGCGCACATGGTCGCCCCTGTCTCCCATGGCCAGAAGGATGTCGTCGATGGTCAGCCTGCCGGCCTGGCGCTTCTGGGACGCCTCGGACTCCGGCACGCGGAATGTCATATCCGTCCCTCTCGCCGCGACCGCGTTCTCCTGATCCTCTTTTGACCGGTCGATCGCCTCCTCGAGGGCAGCCTCATCTGCTTCGAGCTGCTCCCTCGGGCCGACGCCGGACACAATCTCCCGCATACTGCGGATCATGTCTTCCTGCATCTGCTGCGGAGTCGCCTCTTCCGCCGGAGCGCCAAACAATGTATCCATCGCCGGAGCCGCCTTTTCCACAGATCCTTCCGTTCCTGCCGCATCGCTCTCAGTC
>ONVT01000206.1 GCA_900321365.1 uncultured Eubacteriales bacterium
AATCTCTGCCAGAATTTCTGCCTGAATCCCTGGCCTGAATCCCTGCGGTTTCTCTTTGCCAAAGCCCTTGACATATACGCGGTATGTCTTATAATCAGACTTGTGCGGTTTAGTAAAACTGAAATTTTTGTTCATTTTTACTGAATCAGACAAGATGGAAAGATCGGCCGGACAGGGAGCTGTCCCGAAAGAAAAGACCTGCGGGAAGCACAAGCAGTATTTTGATAGATCTTGATACATCGCGAACAACACACGAGAGAGAAATCCATGGAGATAGGACGAAAGATCAAAAGCCTTCGGGTCGGACTGAATCTGACGCAGGAAGAGCTGGCGGACCGGACAGAGTTGTCCAAGAGTTTCATATCACAGGTTGAGCGGGATCTGACATCCCCGTCCATCGCGACACTGGTGGACATTCTCCAGGCGCTTGGAACCGACCTGAAGGAATTCTTTGACGACGAACCGGACCGGCAGATCGTGTTCCACGATGCGGACTACTTTGAGAAGTTCGATGAAGAGACCGGAACCCTGACCGAGTGGATCATTCCGAACGCGCAGAGGAATGAGATGGAACCGATCCGGATCACACTGAAGGCAGGAGGAAGCACAAGGCCGGAGGATCCTCACGAGGGAGAGCTGTTCGGCTATGTCCTGGCAGGCAGCGTCACGATCCATATCGGGCAGCAGACCCACCGGGCGAAGAAGGGGGAATCGTTCTATTTCCCGGCAACCGCCCGCCACTATATTGAAGCGACCGGGAAGACAGGGGCCTCCTTTATCTGGGTGAGCACACCGCCAAGCTTCTGATCATGACAGTCATCTTCTACCGACCGGCTTCGCGCCGCATGAAAACGTGGACGCTGAAAGAATACAGATTCATAGTTTCTGAAAGGAACCGCCGACTATGAGCACCAAACTGATCGATCTCCAGCATATCACAAAGGCATTTGACGGAACTGTTGTGCTGGATGATCTGAACCTGTACATCCGGGAGAATGAATTCCTGACACTGCTTGGCCCGTCCGGATGCGGCAAGACGACGACCCTTCGGATCCTGGGCGGGTTCGAGACGCCGGATGAGGGAAAGGTCATTTTCGACGGGCAGGACATCACGGCTTTGGCGCCGAACAAGCGCCAGCTCAATACGGTGTTCCAGAAGTATGCCCTGTTCACGCACATGTCGGTCGCGGAAAACATTGCTTTCGGCCTTCGGATCCGCAAAAAGTCCGAGGATTACATCCGGGACAAGATCCGGTACGCGCTGAAGCTGGTCAACCTGGAAGGCTTCGAGGACCGTACGCCGGACTCGCTCTCGGGAGGGCAGCAGCAGAGAATTGCGATCGCCCGCGCTATCGTCAATGAGCCGAAGGTCCTTCTTCTCGATGAGCCGCTGGGCGCGCTCGACCTGAAGCTTCGCCAGGATATGCAGTATGAGCTGATCCGCCTGAAAAATGAACTTGGCATCACCTTCATCTATGTCACGCACGACCAGGAGGAAGCCCTGACCATGTCGGACACGATCGTGGTCATGAACCAGGGGTACATCCAGCAGGTCGGTACGCCCGAGGATATCTACAATGAGCCTCAGAACGCGTTTGTAGCGGACTTTATCGGCGACTCGAACCTTGTGGACGGGACGATGATTGAGGACAGGCTGGTGGAGATCTTTGGCGTGAAGTTCGCCTGCGTCGATACAGGGTTCGGAACCGACAG
Source organism: uncultured Eubacteriales bacterium (assembly GCA_900321365.1). The sequence goes on from ONVT01000206.1 coordinate 1,714, forward strand.
GCCCGTCGATGTGGTGATCCGTCCGGAGGATCTGGAGCTGATTCCGCTGCCGGAGGGATCCGAAAAGGACAGTGAAGAGTATCAGCAGGCTGTCAGGGAGATCACAAAGCTCAATCCGGGATACTATGAGGGAACCGTGTCGGATATCATCTTCAAAGGAATGCACTACGAGATTGAGGTGCAGGCGCACGGATTCGAATGGCTGGTCCTCTCCACGAGGATGTTCCAGGTCGGGACGAAGGTTCTGATGAGTGTGGATCCCTTCAACATCCAGATCATGAACAAGCCGGAGTCCGAGGACGAAAAGGCCGTTTCCATGGATGATGCGTGATGGCACAGAGCATAGCATTTTTGATTATGAGTAACAGGCATATCCTGGTTGGAGACAGGGTGCCTTGAGAATAACAGGCTGCAGGACATACTATGAGAATGAAGCGAAGAATCTGGCTGGACGGACCGTACCTTCTGTGGATGGCGGCATTTATCATCATTCCGCTGTTTATGGTTGTCTACTACGGACTGACAGACAAGACCGGGGCATTTACCTGGAACAATATTCTGGAGATGGGAACGCCGGAACGGTTGAAGGCCCTGGTTCTGTCGCTGATCCTGTCGCTGATCGCGACCGCTGTCTGCCTTGTCATGGCTTATCCGCTGGCACTGATCCTGACCAACCTGAAAGTGGGAGCGACGGGGCTTATCATAGCGATCTTCATCATTCCGATGTGGATGAACTCGCTGCTGAGAATTATTGCATGGCAGACCCTGCTCGAGCGAAATGGCGTGATCAACCAGCTGCTTTCCCTGCTGCATCTGCCGAAGTGGTACATCATCAATACGCCTTACGCGATCGCGCTGGGTATGATCTACGACTTCCTCCCGTTTATGCTCCTTCCGATCTACAATTCACTGGAGAAGATTGATCCGAACGTGGTGAACGCGGCATATGACCTCGGCGCGAACCGTTTCCAGACCTTCTGGAAAGTGATCTTCCCGCTGACCATGCCCGGCGTGATCTCCGGAATCACGATGGTGTTCGTTCCGGCGCTGACAACCTTTGTCATCAGCGATCTGCTGGGAGGCTCGAAGGTCCTCCTGATCGGAAATGTCATCGAGCAGCAGTTCACGCAGGTCGGGAACTGGAACGTCGGGTCGGGACTCAGCCTGGTGCTGATGATCTTCATCCTCATCTCCATGGCGGTGATGCAGCACTATGACAAGGACGTCAGAGAGGGTACCACCGCACTGTGACAGGGACTTCAGAGAGGGTACCACCGCACTGTGACAGGGACATCAGAGAAGGTACCACCGCACTGTGACAAGGACGTCAGGGAAGGTGCCACCGCTCTGCAGCCGGAGGGATTCAAGTTGAAAAAGGTGCTTTCGAGGATATACCTCGCATTCATATTAATCCTGCTGTATGCGCCGATCGTGGTGCTGGCCGTCTTCAGCTTCAACGATTCCAGGACGAGGGCGAAATGGGGCGGCTGGACATTGAAGTGGTATGTGAGCATGTTCCAGGACGCGACGATCATGGCTGCCCTGCGCAATACACTGATCATCGCGGTTCTGTCGGCGCTGATCTCGACCATCCTCGGGATCATGGCTTCCATAAGCCTGCTTGCAATGAAGCATAAGAGAAGGAGCATTGTGCTCAGCGTGATCGATATTCCCATGCTGAACGCCGAGATCGTGACAGGAATCTCCCTGATGCTGATCTTCATTGCTTTTGGGCAGTTTCTGTCACAGTGGGGGTATACGGTGGAATTCGGGTTCGGAACCGTGCTGATCGGCCACATCACCTTCAACCTTCCGTACACGGTGCTCTCCATCATGCCGAAGCTGCGTCAGATCAACATCAGCACCTACGAGGCAGCGCTGGATCTGGGTGCTTCGAGGTTCCTGGCATTCCGCAAGGTGATCGTGCCGGATATCATGTCCGGAGTGATTTCGGGATTTATGCTGGCATTTACCCTTTCCCTGGATGACTTCGTGATCACGCATTTTACCAAGGGGCCGGGATTCGACACTCTGTCCACCAAGATCTACACGGAGGTGCGAAAGGGCATCAAACCGGAGATGTACGCGCTGTCAACGCTGCTGTTTGTCTGTATTCTGCTGATCATGCTGATCTTCGGGAGAGGTTCCAGAAAGAAACCACAGCTGCAGGCATTATACTGATTCACACAATGGTCCGTTTCGACCCGCACTGAAGTCTGGTATGATAATCAGGAACTTCAGAAATATGGACGTTTACAGATAAGCTGATCACGCAGAAAAGGCTGCGTGATTGTTGAGAGAAGATGATGGAAAACCAACATCTGTGAGGAGGGAAAAAGAATGAGAAAAATCGCCGCATGTATTGCTGTCGCTGTCCTGGTTCCATCCGTTCTGACGGGATGTATCCGGAAGGTGGAGGAGGCTCCAAAGGAGACGACCGCTGCAGTGGAAGAGACACAGGAAGCTGCGGATCAGGCTGGTTCCAAAACCGCTGCCGGTACAGAGGCAGATGCCGGAAATGCATCCGGCACCGAGGCTGAGGCAAAGAATTCGTCCGGAACTGAGGCGGATGTGCCAGATGCCGCCGATACAGAAGCCGACACTACCTCCTCAAAAGGAAGCACAGCTGCGGACACCACCTCCGCAAAAGGAAGCGGCGAGGTTGTCGTCTACAACTGGGGCGAGTATCTTGATCCGGATCTCATCGACCAGTTTGAGGAAGATACCGGCATCAAGGTCATCTACGAGGAATACGAGACGAACGAGATCATGTACCCGAAGGTAGTTGCCGGAGCGGCGACCTATGACGTGATTTGTCCGTCTGACTATATGGTCTCCAAGATGATTGCCAATGACCTCCTCCAACCGATCAACTTTGATCATATCCCGAACATCAAAAACATCGGTAAAACCTACATGGAGCAGGCGGATGGATTTGATCCCGGGAACAAATACGCGGTTCCGTACGTCTGGGGAACGATCGGCATCCTGTACAACAAGTCCATGATCGAGGAGGGCGACGTAGTCGATTCCTGGGAGATCCTCTGGGACGAGAAATACAAGGACAGCATCCTCATGCAGGATTCTATCCGCGACTGCTTCATGGTGCCACAGAAGATTCTGGGCTACGACATGAATACCGTGGATGAGGAGGAGATCAAAGAGTGTGCCCAGCTGCTGATTGATCAGAAGCCGCTGGTGCAGGCCTATGTTGTGGACCAGGCCAGAGACAAGATGATCGCCGGTGAGGCTGCGCTTGCGGTCATTTATTCGGGTGAGGCAATCTACGCCCACAGAGAGAATGAGGACCTGGAATATGTGATTCCGAAGGAAGGCACGGATGTCTGGATTGACTGCTGGGTCATCCCGAAGAACGCGAGAAATGTCGAGAACGCGGAGAAGTTCATCGATTACATGTGCCGTCCGGAAAGCGCGCTGAATACCTTTGAATACATTACCTATTCCACGCCGAACGAGGCCGGAAGGGAACTGATCGAAGACGAGGAGATCCGCAATTCGCCCATCGCGTTCCCGACCAAAGAGATGCTCGCGAACTCCGGAGTTATATCGTACGTCGGCGAGGAGGGCGATGAGCTCTACGCGAAGTACTGGAACAAGGTGAAGTCGAGCTGATCCTGGCCGGATGAACAGTGCCGCAGGCACTACCTATAGCGCTCCCGACATCCGCCGGAGGCTTCAGGTCTCTTTGCCGGCACAGCCGGTGATGAAGATCTGAAAGCATCGGCCCGATCGGAGTAGGAGGGATTATTTTTAGTAAGGAAAAAGAATCATGAAGTGGATTAATAAACTTGAGAGAAAGTTCGGAAAATACGCGATCCGAAACCTTCCCTTGATCATGATCCTGTTGGAGGCGGTCGGATATACCCTCAGCGTTGTGGCTCCGAACGTCCTGTACTACATCTGTTTCAGCCCGGCCGATATCTGCCGGGGGCAGGTCTGGAGACTGATTACCTGGGTGCTGATGCCTCCGTCGCGGCTGGATATCTTTACGGTGATCATGCTGTTCTTCTACTTCTGGATCGCGCGGACGCTCGCCTCCACCTGGGGCGATTTCTATTTCAACATCTATATCCTCGGCGGGATCATAATCACGGACATCGGCATGATGATCGCCTATCCCGTTTTCATGTCGGTCGGATCGATGACGGCTCTGATGAATATCAGCTACATGAGCGCGTATGTGAACCTGTACTACATCCAGACGACGATCCTGCTTGCATTTGCGTTCACCTATCCGAACGCGCAGGTATATCTGTACTTCATTATCCCGATCAAGATGAGCTGGCTTGGCATCTTCGAGGGTGTCATGCTTGTCTACAACTTTATCCGTGTCGGCATGGCGACGCCCCGCCTTGTAATCCTGCTGGCGGTTTTGAATTTCGTTATCTACTTCCTGCTGACAAAGGACCTGAGGCGGTTCCATCCGAAGGAATTTGCCAGAAGGGCAAATTACAGAAAGACGACCGGGCAGGGCGGAGGCTTCTTCTCCGGCTTTGGTTCTCACGGATCGAACAAAAACGGCGGTTCCGGAGCAAGCGGATCGGGGCAGAATGGCAGGAGCCCATGGGGATCGGGGCAGAACAGGAGTCCCTGGGGATCGGGTCAGAAAGGCAGCAGTCCCTGGAGATCGGGTCAGAACAACAATGGAAATGGTTCCCGTGGCTATGGTCAGAACAGTGGTGCCCAGAACACCGGAAATCCCGGATCAGGGAATTCAGGTTCTGTCTTTGGACGGGGAAACCAGACAGGGTTCACAAAGATCTATCCGAACGGCGCCAGGCACCGCTGCACCATCTGCGGCAGGACCGAGCTGGACGATGAGCGTCTGGAGTTCCGGTACTGTTCCAAGTGTGAGGGCAGCCATGAGTACTGCCAGGATCATCTGTTCACGCACCAGCACATCAAAAACGGCGTGCCCGGCGGGACGTAATCTGTGACATAACCTGGTTGCCGATGTGAATTGCGATTTGGGGTAAATCAATCCGGCTGTTGTATCAGAATGTGATGCAGGCCAGACCGGCAAAAGAACTGAATGCAGTTTGAAGCGCCGGATGTAGATATAGAATCATTACTTGTGAGAAATAAAGGTTAGAACGTGACAGAGAAGAAAGAAGAAGAAAAGCCTGTCCGCACTTTGCCGGAAGGGGCAGATGCTTCGAAGCTAACAGGCAGAAAAGCAGGGATTATCCGGTCAGCGATCCTGACGGGTTTCCTGCTGGTATTAATCATTCTGGCGATCCGGGACAAAACTCCGTTCCCGGAGAGTGTTCCGCAGAACCGGTACTGGACGGACAACATCGTCGACTTCCTGGCGTCATACAAGGAAGTGATCGCGGTTGTCCTTGTCCTTTTGTACGGTTTGTACCGGTATGTCCGCATTCCGCGCGGAATCCCGACGATCGTGTGGACCGCTGTTTGGGCGGTGCTGATCCCGTGGCTGTCATTTGTCTGCGTGGAAGCCTACAATAAGGGGTACTGGCACGTCGGCGCACGTGTTTCCTATGAAAATGCCAGCCCGATGAACAGCATGTTCCTCCTGAACATGCTCCTGTACTACCTGTTCTTCGCGGCGATGACCTTCCTGCTCGGAGGTTTCTTCGCGGGTTACGCGGCCGCGGCCGCGATCCTGATGAGCATAGCGATCGGGAACTACTACGTGCAGCAGTTCCGCGGAAGCCCCATTGTACCGTGGGACTTTCTCTCGCTCCACACCGCTGCCAATGTCGCCGGAGGATTCGAATATAAGATTTTCTGGCAGATGATCCTGGCGACTCTCGGGTTTGTGTTCCTGCTTCTGACGATCGGGAAGATGAAGGGAAAGGTGCGTTTTCTGCCGCTTCGGATCATCGGATGTGTGGCGGCTTTTGCTGCTCTTTTCTTGCTGATAGCAGCCCTTCAGAAGGACAAGGTCAAGTCTTACTGGGGAATCGACACAACACTCTTCACCCCGAACGTTCGCTATACGAAGAACGGATTCTGGCCCGCATTTCTGTCGAACATTTCCTTCCTGAATGTTGAGAAGCCGGACGGCTACAGCGTGGATACGGTGGAGGAGATCGCCGCGGAGGCGGTGGTGGAGTACCGAAACTCCGGTGAGAGTAGAGAGGATCGTGTACCGGATGCGGATGAAAATGACGAGCGTGTTGAAAGTGAATCACGAAATCTGTCAAAGTCAGGTTCCGGAATGGATACATCAGTTCCGGAGAATGAAGAGAGTGCAGCGATACTAATGTCGAGCGGGGAAAAATCTTCAGATGTTGCAAAGCAGAATCTGGAAGCAACCGTCGAGCACCCGAACATCATCGTCATCATGAATGAGGCATTCTCGGATCTGGCGGTGCTGGGCGATTTCAACACCAGCGAAGACTACATGCCCAACTTCCGCAGGCTCATGGAGGAGTACACCTCCGGCTATCTCCAGGTCTCGGTCAAGGGAGGGAATACGGCAAACACGGAATATGAATTCCTCAGCGGAGACTCCATGGCGTTCCTGCCTCAGGGCTGCGTCGTGTTCCAGCAGTACATCCATGAACCGATCCCGACCATCGCCACCTGCCTGGACGGGCTTGGCTACGAAACCATCGGCATGCATCCCTACCAGGGAAGCGGATGGGAGAGGGACCGCGTCTATCCGCTGATGGGCTTCGACGTGTTCCTGGACCAGAGCGCTTTCAGCGGCGCGGACAAGCTCAGGAACTATGTGAGCGACAAGGGCGCATTTGACAAGGTAATCGAGCTGTTCGAAAACAAGGAAGAGGGCAGGAGTCAGTTCCAGTTCCTGGTCACCATGCAGAATCATTCCGGCTACTCTCCCAAGGATACCGACAACGGCTTCTCGGAGGAGGTTCTGCTGACGGACGCCGCCATGCAGAGCGCGTCGGTCGTGGCTGCGGAGCGCTACCTGACGCTCATCAAGTATTCTGACGCGGCGTTCGGCGAGCTGATCGAGTATTTCGAGAAAAATGTCACTGAGCCCACGATCATCGTGATGTTCGGTGACCACGAGCCAAATGATTACGTCACAGAAGTCATCGACGAACTGGTCGGAAATGAGAGCTTCGTGACTGCCTCTGACAACAGCGGGGCGGCGGACGCGACGGAGGAATCCCTGGAAGACGTCCAGAAGCATTACCAGGTGCCTTTCATCATCTGGAACAACTTCGGCGTACCAAAGGACGAATCCGTCAGCATGACGAGTGTGAACTATCTCAATGCGATGATCATGGAGGAAGCCGGCCTTCCGCTGAGCGAATACCAGATGTTCCTGCTTAATCTTCAGAAGAAGCTCCCGGTCATCGCGGCGGGCGCCTATATGGATGCGGATGGCACATACCACAGCTGGGCCGGAAGAAAAAAGGATGAAGAGAACAGAGAATC
>ONVT01000001.1 GCA_900321365.1 uncultured Eubacteriales bacterium
AGCCCGCTATGCGCGGCTTTTTTGCCTGGCACACTCGAAGGAAAATCCTGCGCAATCTGTACAAGTAATTTATATACAGTTCCTAAGGATCTGCATATAAATCACTTATACCTCTTGCTTGTCTTTTCCTTCGATTGTAACAGACAAAAAACCTTATATAGCTAAAACGCTGTCCAGATACTGTGCCATCTCAAAAACAAGGCCGTCGCAGTGCTGTTTTCTCGGGATACCATTTTTCGCCGATGAAGCAAGCAGGTCCCTGCACTGGGTGCTGTCATGCTTCTGTTTGAATTCACGGATCATTGCCGTTGAGGTTTCCTTTTCAAATCCTGCAAGACTCAGAATCATAATTGCGGACGTAAGGGCTCCGCACATGCCGCCATGGTGCATTCCGCTGCCAAACAAATTGCCGAGCCTGTCAGACTGTTCCTCGCTCAGTCCGGTCACGTCCCGGAAAGGCACAAGCAGGGACTGCGCGCAGTTGTAGTGTCTTTCTGTACATGCTCTCATTTTCTCGACTTCCGGCATGTGATTCATCTCTTTCTCCTTTCTTTCCCCGCCTGCACAGCCCTGCATGGCTGCACCTGGGCAGGAACTATCCCTCAAAACTTGTTTTCTCCCTGCCCGGCGCCCTCAGTATCTCTCCGCCGTCAGGATTGCCACCGACCGCGGCCGCATCGCGACCCGCTTCCAGGCCATGCCCCGCTCTTCGCCGCCCGTCGACACAAACAGGTGCCAGCTCCGGCCGTCCGGAAGGTCAGGCAGAATGATATCCACCGGCTCCCAGAAGACATTCAGGGCGACACAGACGACGTCATCCTCCTTCCGGTCCTCATCATACCCGGCGTACACAACATAGAACGCCTTCGTCTCCTTCGTGACCAGCGCATTCCACGGCGTCCCCGCGTGAACTGACATATTCGGGAACCCGCACCGGGCAGACCTGAGGTCACGCCGGATACACTCATGCTGCTTCCGGAACAAGATCATGTCACGCGTAAACTCAAGCATGGAACGGTTCCGGTCACAGTAATTCCAGTTCAGCCAGCTGATCTCATTGTCCTGGCAGTAACCATTATTATTGCCGAACTGCGTATTCGCGAATTCATCCCCGGCAAGAAACATCGGTGTCCCGCGGCTCATCATAAGGACCGCCATGGCATTTTTCATCATACGGAACCGAAGCGCCTCGATCTCCGGATCCAGGCTCGGGCCCTCACACCCGCAGTTCCAGCTGCGGTTGTCGTCCGTGCCGTCTGTATTGTTCCAGCCATTCACCTCATTGTGCTTGTAGTTATAGGTGTACATGTCATACATTGTAAACCCGTCGTGGCAGGTCAGGAAATTGATCGAAGAATTGTATCCGAGATATCCGTGCGGGCTGCGTCCCTGCTCCGAAAACTCATTGGAATACAGGTCCGGGGAACCGAGCATGCGCTTCGCCGCGACCGGGGCCAGCCAGTAGTCTCCCTTCAAAAATGACCTCATGTCATCTCTGTATTTCCCGTTCCATTCCGCCCACCGGTTCCACGCGGGGAAACTTCCCACCTGGTACAGGCCGCCCGCGTCCCAGGCCTCGGCAATCAGTTTCACGTCCGCGAGCAGCGGATCCTTCGCCAGACGCTGCAGAAGCGGCGGATACTGCATAGGTGAGCCGTCCTCATTTCTCCCGAGGATGCTGGCAAGATCAAATCGGAATCCATCGATATGATAATGTGACACCCAGTAGTGGAGGCATTCGACGATCATTTCCTGGACGACAGGATGGTTGCAGTTCACAGTGTTGCCGCACCCGGAGAAATTATAGTAGTCACCCTCGGGCGTCAGCATGTAATAGATGTTGTTGTCAAACCCCTTGAAATTAATGAACGAGCCGTTCTCATTTCCCTCCGCCGTATGGTTGAACACGACATCGAGGATGACCATGATCCCCGCCTCGTGCAGGCTGCAGATCAGGTCCCGCAGCTCACTGCCCTCACGGTTGTACTCTTCCCTGGCGGTGTAGCTCGCGTTCGGAGCGAAATAACTGACCGTGTTGTATCCCCAGTAATCCATGAGACGCTTCCCCTCATGGTTGCGCAGATCCTGCATCTCGTCGAATTCGAAGATCGGCATCATCTCGACAGCGGTGATGCCAAGCCATTTCAGGTACGGAATCTTCTCTTTCAGCCCCGCAAATGTGCCGGGCGCCGCAACGCCTGCATTTGCCCCCATCGTGAACCCGCGCACATGCAGCTCATAGATGACCAGGTCTTCCATCTTCAGGTGATGATGCGCATGGTCGCCCCAGTCATACGCGTGCCGGACAACCCTGGCGTGGTACACGCCTTCCTCCGCCTGGCGCTCCCCCCAGACTCTCTGGCCCGTGACCGCTTTCGCGTAAATGTCCAGGAGGACATGCCTCTTGTCAAATAAAAGCCCGCGCTTCGGATCCCACGGGCCGTCCACGCGGTAGGCGTACTCGAACTGCGTGATGTCCAGGTCGAATACGACCATAGACCACACGTCCCCCATCCGGTACTCTTCCGGGTACGGAATCACCGCGTACGGCTCCTTCTCCTGCCTTTGGAAGAGCAGAAGCTCCACGGCGCGTGCACCGTTCGAGTGTATCGTGAAGCTGACGGCTCCCCCGTATCCAAGCGCCTGTGCCCCGTTCTGCTCATACAGCCCGGGACAGACGGCATACCCCGCCACACTCTCCCTGGGCTGAAGCATATCGATGTCCTGATTCAGATTATGATGATCCATGCTGCGCTCATTTCTCTTTAACAAAGAGGAGGCCGGCCAGACTGCCAACCTCCCCTCTTTCGTTACTCCTGATCTGTTTGGAACATGACGCACTTCCGTATGCAGTATCGCTTTCCGTGCGCTCTGTGCCTGATCAATGCAATCATCCAGTCATCCGGAAAATGGCCTTCTCAGGTTTTTCCCAACCTGATCCCCTGATTAAAGCTGCGGGCCGGCTGCCACCAGAGCCTTGCCGGCTGCGTTGCCCTCATACTTCTTGAAGTTCTTGATGAAGCGGCCGGCCAGATCCTTCGCCTTCTCATCCCACTGAGACGGATCGGCATAGGTGTCACGCGGATCAAGGATTCCCGGATCTACTCCCGGAAGAGAGGTCGGTACTTCGAAATCGAAATACGGAATCTTCTTGGTCGGGGCTTTCAGCACGTCGCCATTCAGGATCGCGTCGATGATGCCGCGGGTATCCTTGATGGAGATACGCTTGCCGGTGCCGTTCCAGCCGGTGTTGACCAGA
>ONVT01000010.1 GCA_900321365.1 uncultured Eubacteriales bacterium
CGGATCTCCTGCTCTTTCGCTGCAGCCGTCTCCTCCGGTCGGATCTCCTGCTCTTTCGCTGCGGCTGTTTCCACCGGCCGGATCTCCTGATCTTCATCAGCGGCCATCTCCGCCGGTCGGGGCTGCTGCCTCTCAGTGATGCGACCTTCCTGCCGGGAGGCTGATGCGTCCGTCCCCTCAACCCTGTGGAGAATCTCCATAAACTCCTTGCCGGTGATGGTCTCCTTCTCGATCAGGAACTTCGCGATCTCATCCATCGCCTTCCTGTGCTCGCTGAGGAGCCTCTTTGCCTTGTCATAAGACTGCTTCAGGATCTTGATGACCTCCTGGTCAACCTGGGCCGCAGTGGCATCCGAACAGTTCATGACGATTCTTCCGTCATCCAGGAACTGGGCTGCCGGAGATTCCAGCTGGGCAAGCCCGAACTTTTCCGACATACCATACTGCGTCACCATCGCTCTTGCAACTCTTGTCGCCTTCTCAATGTCGTTCGCGGCGCCCGTGGTCACGGTATTGAATACAATCTCCTCGGCTGCGCGGCCTGCGACAAATTCGACAAGCATCGCGCGGATCTCCTTCTCCGTGTTGAGGTACTTCTCCTCCTCCGGCACATTCATGACATAGCCGAGCGCACCCATGGTCCTTGGGACAATGGTGATCTTCTGCACCGGCTCAGAATCCTTCTGGAGCGCGGAGACAAGCGCGTGGCCGACCTCATGGTAGGACACGATCTTCCTCTCCTCCTGAGAGAGGATGCGGCTCTTCTGCTCCTTGCCGACCAGGACAACTTCGACAGCCTCCAGGAGATCTTTCTGACACACGGCAGTCCGATGGTTCTTAACTGCGAGGATTGCCGCCTCATTGATCATATTTGCCAGATCCGATCCGACCGCGCCGGAGGTCGCAAGCGCGATCTCCTTCAGGTCGACCGTCTCATCCATATGTACATCCTTTGAATGAACCTTCAGGACATCGATCCTGCCCTGCAGATCCGGCTTCTCCACCGTGACTCTGCGATCGAAGCGCCCGGGACGCAGCAGCGCCGGATCCAGAACCTCCGGCCGGTTTGTTGCCGCTATGACCAGAAGGCCCTTTGAAGTATCAAAACCGTCCATCTCGGACAGCAGCTGGTTCAGCGTCTGCTCTCTCTCGTCATTTCCGCCGTAAGCGCCGGAATTCCTGCTCTTGCCGATCGCATCGATCTCATCGATAAAGATGATGCAGGGGGCATTCTTCTTTGCCTCGTCAAACAGGTCGCGGACACGGCTCGCGCCGACGCCGACAAACATCTCGACAAAGTCCGAACCGGTCAGTGAGAAAAATGGCACGTGTGCCTCCCCCGCAACCGCCTTTGCCAGCAGAGTCTTACCGGTTCCGGGAGGGCCGACGAGCAGGCAGCCCTTCGGAAGCTTTGCGCCGATCTGGGCGTACTTGTCCGGATGCTCCAGGAACTCGACTGTCTCCTGCAGGGATTCCTTCGCCTCATCCTGTCCGGCGACGTCCTTAAACGTCACGCCGGTTTCCGATTGCATGTACATCTTTGCGCGGCTCTTGCCGACGCCCATCATGCCGCCCGAGCCGGCCATTCTGCGCATCACGACACCCATCAGGATCCAGATCAGGATCAGTGGCGCGAAGCTCAGGACCACGTTCAGGATCAGGCTTGTCGTATTATCAGGAATCTCCTGCTTGAACTCCACGTTCGCCTTATCCAGCCGGTCCACGATGTCGGGATCCTGGATACGGCCTGTGTAGTAGGTCATCTCGATCCCCTGGCTCGCCAGGCTCTGATTCTTCGTTACGATAGTAAGCTTATCCGCGTCGAGCTTAACGGATTCTACAAGGTCCTGTTCAAGCAGATCCAGAAACTGGTCATAGGAGATCTCCATCGAAGTGGAGTCATTCATCATCCTGTTAAAAAAGCTCATCAACACCAGGGTGATCAGAGTCACCACCAGGAAGATCAGGATAGAAGAATGGTTGCGGTTCTGGTGGTTCTGACCGTTCCCGCTGCCATTCCCATGATTGTTTTCATTCATCTGTATTGCCTGCTCTTTCTCATTTCTTATCTTTCATCTCGAGGTAACACCGGATCACATTGACACAGCCGTCAATTCCGATGTCGCTCGCGTCGAGCGCCAGATTGTAGGAGGAGACATGTCCCCACTTCTTCTCAGTCTGGAAATTATAATAGGAAGCTCTCTTCTTGTCTGCCTTCGTAATGAGCTCCTTCGCCTTCTGTGGAGATACATGCTCATATTCCGCGACCCTGCCGATCCTGAATTCCTCGGACGCGCGGATGAACACACTGGTCAGGTGCGGGAGATCACGCAGGATGTAATCCGCGCCTCTGCCGACGATCACACAGTCACCCTTCTCCCCAATCCTTCGGATCGTGTCGTATTGTGCCTGGTAAATCTGCCGCTGAAGTGTGTTCCCGACATAATTCATGGAAGGATACACATCCATCATGATGGAATACAGGAGGCTTCCCGTGTTTTTCTCGTCGTAATCCTCCAGGACCTTCTCACTGATGTTGCTCTCCTGCGCCATCATCTTCAGAAGCTCCTTGTCATACAGTTTGTATCCCAGTTCCGCAGCGAGTCTTCTTCCCACTTCGTGTCCGCCGCTTCCAAATTCTCTTCCGATCGTTATGATCTGTTTCCCTGTCATCGGACACCTCCTGTTCCGGTTCGATGTTTTTCAGTTCCGCCGACAGCTCCTTACAGTGTGAATGATTTTTCACAGGTGACGTCGAAAGAGAAAACCTGCAAGAAGCATCCGTAGCAGCGTGACGGAAATTTATTTTATCAGTTATTCAGGTTCCCGGCAACTGTGAACAAATCAGATGCAGCAGAAAGCCCCGGGGCCGCACATACTGCACGCAATACTGGCAAGGCACATCCTGGGACAGATATCCGCGCCGGATTCCATCGGGAAACCGTAGGAGCTGCCCATGCCCTGATACCAGCTGCCGCCGCTCTCAAGACGCTCCAGAAGCTGCCTGTACTGCATGTTGCCCGGATCGATCTCCACCGCACGCTGCGCCATCATCTTCGCCTGGACATTGTTCCCCGCTCCCATGTGCGCGGCGGCGCTGAGATAGTACCACCTGCCATCGCGGTCCCGGATCTGCTCCAGAACATTCAGCGCCTCATTGAAATGCATGCTGTTGATATAGTTCTGAGCGGCCTGAAGACGCATGTCTGTCTGATTTGCGGAACCGGTTCTCCCGGTGCCCTGCCCGAATCCGGAGAAAGAGCCGAAGCCGCCGAAACCTCCAAAGTTTCCATATCCTCCAAATCCCGCGCCGCTGCCGGAATAAGCTCCCCTGCTGCTGCCGGGGCCGTAGCCTCCTCCGTCCTTCTCCTGCTGGATCGCTTCGTACGCCTGCTGGACTTCCTTGAACCTCTCCTCAGCCTGCGCCTTGTTCGGATTGTTGATATTCGCGTCCGGGTGGTATCTCCTGCTCAGAGTCCGGTAAGCCTTCTTGATCTCATCATCGGAGGCTCCCCTCTCCAGTCCCAGGACAGTATACGGGTCTCTCATGCTGCTCCCTCAAAATCTATACCC
>ONVT01000054.1 GCA_900321365.1 uncultured Eubacteriales bacterium
GAACCGACCAGCGCCCTGGATCCGGAGATGATCGGAGAGGTTCTGGATGTCATGACCTCCCTTGCCTCGGAGGGGATGACAATGGTGGTCGTCACTCATGAGATGAACTTCGCAAGGCGCGTCGCCTCCCGGGTCATCTTCATGGATGCAGGAAGCATCCTGGAAGAAGGGACTCCCGACGAATTCTTCACCAGCCCGAAAACAGACAGGGCACGCGATTTCCTTCAATCCATCCAGACACACTGACTCGTGCACTCCCCGGTGCGGCAGTCAAAAAGATCAGAAAAACTGACGTTAAAAACAGAGAAACCATACACGCAGGATGTGAAGCCATTTTCATACAGCAATCAGGGAACAGGCTGCAGGAGGAAGAGACACCATGACAAGGCCCAGAGTTGCAATACCGGAAATCCACCAGAACATGGTCAACTATACGAGAGCGATGGAGGCAGCAGGCATCGACCCCCTCGTTGTATCTTTCCAGTCCATTCAGATTGAGAAGCCGTCCCAGCAGGAATACATAGACTATCATGAAGTCAATGCGCTCTCCTGCGACGGCCTTCTGCTTCCGGGGGGCGGCGATATCAACCCGGAACTCTACGGTCAGGAAAACCATGGCAGCAATCCCGTGGACAGGTGGCTTGACGATATTCAATTTCGGATTCTGGAGGATTTTATCAGACACCGGAAACCGGTTCTCGGGATCTGCCGCGGAATGCAGGTGATCAATGTATGGTTCGGCGGATCGCTGATTCAGGACATGGAAGATGCTTCCGTGCACATGCATATCCCGCGGGATAAGGACCAGGTGCATGAATGCCGGGTGGTGAAAGGTTCCTGGCTGGAGAAGCTGTACGCGGAGTCATTTTACCATAACAGCAATCATCATCAGGCAGTCTGCCGCCTCGGCAATGACCTGACTGTGGACAGCCACTGCCCGGTGGATGATGTGGTTGAGGCGCTGCACCACGACAGCCTTCCGGTCTATGGCGTCCAGTGGCACCCCGAGCGGATGTGCCTGGCGCACAAACGTCCCGATACGGTAGACGGGCTTGCTGTCTTTCGTTTCTTCTGCGCCCTGTGCGGAGGCAGACCGGATCGTGAGGATCCCTATGCAGACCATCCCTTCCGGCAGGAGGGAATCGTCTCCGACGGACTCGGGCTGTAGAGAGATGTATACGCCGCGCCCGCGGCTGAGAGACCACCTTCGTGAGCCACCATCAGCAGGAGCGTCGCCAGGATCCACTGCTTACGGAGATGTTCCTTTGTACTCCAGGCACAGCATCGTCAGGTCATCGAACTGCTCCGCGTCGCCGACGAACCTGTCCACCGCCTTTTTGACATTTCCAAGAAGCGTCACCGGATCCGCGTCCGGTTCGCTGTTCAGAGCTTCCAGCATCCTCTCCGTACCGAAGAGTTCGTCCTGGCTGTTCGATGCCTCCGCCACGCCGTCTGTGTACACGAACAGCTTCGAACCCGGCTTCATCTGCAGTTCATAATTGTGATACTTTATCTCCTCCATGCCGCCGATCACGAATCCGTGCCGGTCCTTGATCAGTTCATAGCCTCCGTCCGGCTGCTTCATGACCGGATACTCATGCCCTGCGTTGGCGGCGGAAAGAATACCTGTAGAAAGATCCAGGATCCCCAGCCAGACAGTGACAAACATTTCCTCACGGTTGGTTGCGCAGATCGCCTCATTCGCACTCTCGAGGATCTCCGCCGGCGACTTGCCCATCCTGGCGTTGTCTACAAGGACGATGGTCGCCGCCATCATGAACAGGGCTGCCGGAACGCCCTTTCCGGATACATCTGCTATGACGACGCACAGATGATTCTCATCGATCAGGAAGAAATTATAGAAATCCCCGCCGATCTCCCTGGCCGGATCCATGGATGCGTAGATGTCAAAGTCTGTCCTTTCCGGAAACGCGGGGAAAATATTCGGAAGCATGTCCCTCTGGATGCGCGCGGCAAGCGACAGCTCCGTACTGATCCGCTCCTTCTCCGCTGTGATCTGCGTCAGGTTGGTCACGTAGCTGTGGATCTGCGTCTCCATCTGGTCGATGGATTCCGCCAGCTGTCCGACTTCATCCCTGTTGTGGATCTTCTGCGTCAGCTTCTCTCCGGCGCTGACATTTTCAGACGCAAAACGGGAAGCCTCCGTAGACATGATTCGGATTGGCCGCAGAAGAGAGCGGTCCAGGCGCACGCTCAGCCCGATGCTGATCAACACCGCGGCAGCAATCATCGCCAGGAAGATCTTCAGTACATAGGAATTCCTCACCTTGTTCAGCGCTTCCATCTGACGCTGCACGCACAGGATCGCCTCCACCTCGCCTTTCACACCGATCAGGGGAATCATCGCGGTGATATGGGGATCCGTCTCAATGTACCCCTGATTCCGGATCACCAGCTCCCCGGATGACAGATCCTCACAGATTCTCCTGTATTTTTCCTCGTAATCCTCATTGGTGGTTTCGCGGACATATCCGAAGTCATACTTCGTATAATCGCTGTTCTGATTCATCGTGGAGAACACAAAAGTGATATGTTTGTAATCTGTCCGGTCAGGAATGATCACATAGATGAACGTCGACCCGGAGGAATTGCAGATCTTTGACAGAGTCTTATCCACAGACAGGTATTCCTCGCTCTGTCCGCCGCTGTCCATGTACTCATCAACCCTGTTCGGATCCACGACATGCGCCGCGATCCCGGCTGTGCGGAACGCCCCGTCCGAATACTGGGACATCAGCGCCTCCGTGACCTCCCTGTATCCGATGAAACTCACGATACAGGAATAGACCAGCAGGACGGCGATAATCTCCAGCGTGGTCTTCAGAACGATGCTTCCCCTTATCCGATTAATCAGTTTCATTTTCCCGATGTCCCCTTGCCAGGCTCCCGGCCTCAGGAACCCTGCTCCTCTTCATCCTTCTCCCTGTAATACTCCTCAATTCTGGGCCTTGCCGCAAGATAATACTTTTCCAGGTTTTTGTCAAAATGCTTCCCCATGCTCTCCCTCATGATGGAGTCCGCCTTTTCAAATGACATCCTGTCTTTGTACACTCTCTTGCTGACCAGTGCGTCATAGACATCCGCAATCGCCATGATCCGCGCCTCAACCGGGATCTCATAAGAACGGAGATGGTCCGGATACCCGGATCCATCCATCCGTTCATGGTGATAATGCGCCACATTCTCCGCGAGAACCTTAAAGCTATCATCATCCGTATCCGCCAGGATAGAGTGGAGCACCTTAGCGCCCTCCGGGGCATGAAGCTTCATCTGTTCGAATTCCTCCGGCGTAAACCTTCCGGGCTTGCGCAGAATCTCGTCGTCAACCGCGATCTTTCCGATGTCATGCAGCGGCGCGGCCTTGATGAGGTCGTCCCTGAACTCCTGGGTAATCCCGTTCGCGGAGGTGAATTCCGGATCCTTCATGATCTCTTCCATCAGGATCCCGACCACATCGCTGGTCCGGATGATGTGCCCGCCCGTCGAATTGTCCCGGCTCTCAACCAGAACCGCCATGCTGCGGATCAGGTTGTTGTGCATCCGGACGATATCCTCCGTTTTCTCGTTGACCTCCCTCTCAAGGTCGGCGTTGTAATTGTTGATCAGCTCGATGTATTTCTGGTTCCTGGTGTCATCGGAAATGACCACCTGAAACCCTCTTTTCCTCCGGTTGTGAAACAGGTAATTGATATCGATCAGATAGATCTTCTCCCCCGCGTGGTGGTGGAACTTGTCATCTGACTCATTCTTATGGAAGGCCGTAAGCCAGGGCGAGAACAACTCCCACAGATGAGGATCCTTCTTCAGGGAATGGTCCACCGTCAGGTCATTTAACCCGGGAAAAATCTCTCTGGCGATGTCATTGCTTCCCAGATAGCGCATGTGGAAATCGATCGAGACAAACCCGGTATCTCCCGTTTCCATCAGGGAATCGATCGCCGTGTCCTCGATATTGTACAGGCAGGTGTAATGAACGATGATCAGGTACATCACCTGTGAGAAGACATAGGCACCCGGTGTCAGTTCAAACCGGTCCGTGGTCAGACGTCCGGCGAAGAACGCGAATACGGTCACGACCTCCGGGGCGAACAGAAGAGCGATGATCCTTCTCGAAACCTGCTTTTTCCGGAAGAAGCTGTACACAATCGCCGAAAAGCCCATGACAAAGTACAGAACCAGCAGAATATAGTAGACCGTATGCAGCGGGGCGTATGTCTTGTGAAGGACAAGGACGCCGTCTTTCATCTCAGCAGAGACATTCTTGTAGAACAGGTCTCCCTTTCCGATGGACAGCACAAAGAGGTACATTGACATGCTGATACAGATGAAGGCAGCGCTCAGCCATCTGGGAATATTGATCTGGCACATGTAGAAGATGCAGAAGGTGATGAACAGGATCAGGAAACTTCCCCCGAGATAGACAATCCGGGTTGCCAGCAGCGCCTCTCCCAGGCTTCCGGCGGTGGAGGAAAACACATATCCAAGGTTCGCGATCGGGATGAACGCGAACAACAGTGAAAGATACACACTGTAATGCTTATGCCACACAGCGGCATAAATAATAGTAAGAATCACGGAAAGTATAAAGGAGATCTGGTAATAGACGATAATGATATTCATGACTCGTTTCCTTTAATCCCGTTTCGTTTCCTCCGCAAGATACTTCGATTCAAACACCTCAGCCGGCAGCGGTCTCGAGAAATAGAATCCCTGCACCAGCTCGCATCCGAGATCCTTCAGCAGCCGGAACTGGGCCCGTGTTTCCACGCCTTCCGCCACCACGGGCACCTGAAGGTTCCTGGCAATCTCCAGAATCAGCTCCACCAGGCGCACATCCTTCTCGCTGTGCTCGATGTTCATAATGAATCCCCTGTCCATCTTCAGCACATCGATCGGCATGGAGGTCAGCATGTTCAGGGAGGAATACCCTGTGCCAAAGTCGTCCATCTCTATGACATACCCCTTCCCCCGCAGCCGCTGGATGATCTCGCTGAGCCGTCCGGCATTCTCGGTGTAGGCGGATTCCGTCACCTCCAGATTCAGGAGGCTATGGTCGAGATGATACTCTTCCAGAAGCCCGTCCAGTATCTGTTCCAGCGCGGGATCAAGCGCGTCCACGCGGGACAGGTTTACAGACACCACAACTGTTACTCCATACCGGTCTCTCCATTCCGCGATCTGACGTGCCGCTTCTCTCCACACATAATGATCGATCTCGCTGATCTGTCCGTTCTTCTCAAACATCGGGATAAAGTCGTCCGGCGC
>ONVT01000163.1 GCA_900321365.1 uncultured Eubacteriales bacterium
CGGCGGCGTTGAACTTTCCCTCGATCGCGCCGGCCACATCGGCTGCACCCGGCTCCGGAATGAATCCTTCCAGGAAGAATACCCTCTTCGACTGCAGCAGCTGGGAAATCACACCGTACTTCTCGGCGCGGGCCGCAAAGTAATCGGACGCGAACCGGATGTCGTCCCTCCAGGAAGCGTAGGAGCGGATCTTCTCCAGGACCTCTTCGCTTTCCTTCTGTGTGGACGCGATCTCCTCCTCGATCGCCTTCACGCGCTCGGCCGGATTCACATCCGACTGAGGCGGGGCGGCGAAGTTCATGCGCCTGAGCGCTTCCCGCACCGCCTGCTGGTCCTTCTTCTCGCAGATCAGGCAGCTGCAGGTCTGCGTGGCATCGGCGGAAATGATCTCGCCGTGGAACGTCTCAACCTCCGAGAACTTCTTTACCTGCTCGTAGAACGACTCCAGCGTGTGCTCTCCCTGGATCGTGCCGATAAACACCGCGGTTGTTCTTGTGTGGTCCAGATCCATCGGAAGGTCGAACTTCAGCCACGGCGTAAGCGCCGTCTTCTGGTCCTGGAGTTTCGGGATCCGTGATACGAGATCCGCGTACTGCCGCTCCAGCTCCAGGATCTCCCCGCACAGTCGGATCGTGTCCGTTGTCTTTGCCGTCCGGGCATCGACTTCCGCGAGCGAGAGAACCTTCCTTCCCTCAAAAGAAGACAGGAGGCCGGTTTTTTCCGGCGCGTACCGCTTCAGTACCGCAAGCGCGTCCTCCGCTTTCTCACTGCTCTTCAGGAACACCTGCTGGGACTTCGACATGTCCGTCTTCGTAAAGACGTCGTCCTCCTGTTCCCTGATTGAGACCTGTACCACGCCCAGCACCTGCAGATATTCCAGAACGGCCTTGCGGTCGCGCTTCATGGCGGCAACCGTAATTCGTTTCATCGGAACTACAGACATAGGCTGCTTTCTCTCCTTTCTCAGTCCTCACCGGACGCAATCGCCAGGATCGCCTTCACGGCTTCCGCGCTCTTCGCTGAGGCGGCCGCCTTCATGGCTTCTACTGCTTTCGCAGTCTCCTGGGACTTCTGGTTTACCAGTTCCTTCTGCTTTGCCTCGGCATTCTCGATGAGCGCCCGGGCATCGCTCTCAGCCTTCTTCACAGCCTCACGGATCAGCGTTTCAGCATCTTCACGGGTCTTAGAGGCAAGCTCTCTGGCCTGCGCCACGGCCTGTTTCTCATCTTCCATTGTCTGCTGCTCGACCTCACGGATCGCGTCAATGGTACTTTTGGCCATCCTTACACCTCCTTGTGCAACAACATCATTTGAGAATTTTAGCATACGGCTTTTTTCACGTCAACGAAAGAGAGCCGGAATTCGGCTCTCTTCGGTTCTCTTTTTCGTTCATTTCCGATAGATTGTGCGGTGGCCAACCGCGTTCAGGATACGGATGGAAGAGCGCAGCAATACTTTTATGTGCTGGTATTGTTTCTGCCGCTTCTTCAGTGTCTTTTTCATGTCGGCAGCTTTTTGCGCTGGTGTTTTTGCGGGCGCTGAAGCTGCATCGCGCGCTGCAGCGGCTTTTGCCAGGCCGGGATCGGCCGTCTTGTTCTTCATGTGGCCATACTCCTTGCTCAAATGGATTGACCTGACCGGATAAGATCACCCGCTGGGGGAATATCCGACCCGGACTCTACTCCTGAGATGTGGTTTCGCCTGTGCCGGACAGGATATCGGAGAGTTCCTGGATCATCTCGTCGTCTTTCAGGCGAAATTTGACTTCGACCCGTCTGGAGGCGTCCGCGTCCTCGACCCCGTTTTCATCCAGAATCAGGTTGGATTCGGATCGTCCGTTTGCGGTCAGTTTATCCTGAAGAGCCTGCTGGGAGGATTCGTCCATAAATGATCCGCTGATGGTCAGAAGATAACCTGCCACCGCGAGAGCTCTGTCCTGGGACAGCTGAAGGTTCGAGAAGTAGTCTCCCAGAGAGTCCGTGTATCCGTCGATGATGATTTCCGCCACGTAG
>ONVT01000005.1 GCA_900321365.1 uncultured Eubacteriales bacterium
CTTAATCTCTGACACACAGATACATCTATGCGGCTCCCTGTTTATCCGTCTCAGTCCCTGACATGTACCCAACATTCCTGCACCGTCCTGAAGAACTGGCTTCGCGCCGTCCTGAAGGACTGGTTTCGCATCGCCCTGAAGGACTGGCTTCGCGTCGCCGTAAAATACAGTGCCCGCTCGTTCAGGGCATGTAGCTTCTCCGGCAGCCTTCTGCGGATCGCCCCCATCAGGTCCTCCTCGGAAAGACCCAGCGCCCCGCTGCGGACAGCGGCGCCGAGGAGAACCACGTTGAGGCATTTCGCGGTGCCCAGTTCCCGGGCCGCCTCCTCACCATCCGCCAGCGTCAGCCTGGGGACATTCTGCTTCAGATAATCAAGAATCTCTTCCTCGTGGTACGGCACAGCCCCGATCATGGCGCTGACCGGCATGATCGGCTGAACGGAGGACACCACGCTCCCCCCTTCCTTCAGGTAAGGAAGCATTCTTACCGCTTCGGCCGGTTCAAAGGCAATCAGAAGATCTGCCCTGCCCAGTCCGATTCTTGGCGTCCGAACCCCGCTTCCCAGACGCAGGTTCGTAAACACACACCCGCCCCGCTGGGCCATGCCGATCGTCTCGGCGGACCTGACAGGAATTCCCTTTTCCATCGCGGCGTCCGCGATCAGCCTGGAGGCCAGGATGGTTCCCTGTCCGCCGACGCCGCATAAAACAATATTGACTTCCTTCTGACTGAGCATGTTTTCTCCTCTCATCTATTACAGAGGGTAATATCTGACATACAGATACGATCTATGTGGCTGATTCTGTCGTGATCGCTTCCTTCGGACAGATCCGGGCGCACAGCATGCATCCTGTACACAGGGAAGGATCCGCTGCCGCTTTTCCCTCCCTGAGAATCAGCGCCGGACATCCCAGCTCACGGATGCATTTCCTGCATCCGACACATGCGTCCGCGTTCACCACAGCCTTTTTATGGTTCCTTCCCAGTGCCACACACGGAGACCGGAAAATGACCGCCTTCACGCCCGGCAGCGCAGCCGCGCGCCTGACCGTATCCACCGCCGTTTCCAGATCTGACGGATCCACTGTCTCGACAAAATCAAGGCCGATTCCCCTCAGGACATTTTCGATACTGATTTTCTCCACCACCTGTCCCATCACCGTCCTTCCGGTTCCGGGGTGGGGCTGGTGGCCGGTCATGGCCGTTGTCGAGTTGTCCAGCACGACGAGCGTCAGGCTGGCCTGGTTGTAGACAGCATTGATTACCCCGGTAATTCCCGATGCGAAGAAGGTTGAATCACCGACGAAGGCAAAACACTTTGTATCCGGTTCTGTTCTCCAGATTCCCTGTGCGATATTTATGCCCGCCCCCATGCACAGACAGGTGTCGCACATATCCAGAGGCTGCGCATTGCCGAGCGTATAGCAGCCGATATCGCCGCCGTAGAACGTCTTTTCTCCCTTCATGGCCTGCTTTACCGCATAGAAAGAGGCACGATGAGGGCATCCGGCACACAGCACGGGCGGCCTGACCGGAAGCGGCGGAGCCTCGGGAAGCGGCGCTGAAACGGTGCGGTACGCATCATTCTCAAAGAACACGGCCAGCATCTGAGCGGTCCGGTCCACGCTGTTTTCACCGGCCAGCGGCGCGTCGCCTGTGAGCTTGCCGCGAATCTTTACATTCAGATGATATTTTCCGCAGACAAGGAGCAGTGCGCGCTCGATCACCGGATCCAGTTCCTCCACGCACAGAACCTCATCCTTGTCCTTCAGGAACGTAAGGGCAAGCTGCTCCGGGAACGGAAACGGCACGCCCACCCGTAGAATCTCCGGCCTGTCATCCCCCTCAAACACATCACATACATAGGTGTAATTAATCCCATGTGTAGCGACAGCCTTCCTCTTTCCCTCTGTCGTCACAAGAAAAGATCCGGCAGGCGGAAGGATGAAATTCCGGCTGTATTCCGACAGCAGGGCGGACAGCTGTGCGTTCCTCTTCTCGATCTTCTCATGACTGGCCACGGAAAGCTTCGGGAAAATCACCCATTTGGAGGAATCCTTGAGGAACCCCTCGCAGGGGTGGGCCCTGTATTCGGATATCTCCGGAACATCAATAGACTCATAACCGTGGTCCACCCTCGTCGTCGCGCGGAAAATGACCGGGCTTTTCCACTCTTCCGAGTAATCGAAGGCCTCCTGGATCATGTGGAATGCCTCCTCCACCGAGGAAGGATCAAAAACAGGAACCTTGGAGAACATCGCGAAGGTTCTTGTATCCTGCTCCGTCTGGGAGGAGATCGGACCCGGGTCATCTGCCACCATGATTACCATGCCGCCTTTTACGCCGATGTACTCCAGCGACATCAGGGGATCGCAGGCGACATTCAGTCCTACCTGCTTCATGGTCACCAGGGTTCTGGCTCCGGCATAGGCCGCGCCTGCTGCCGCCTCCATGGCCGCCTTCTCATTCACGGACCATTCCACATACACATTGCCGGGATTTCTCTTCGCAACCGTCTCCAGAACTTCCGTCGACGGAGTGCCCGGGTATCCGGCCACAAAGTTTACCCCCGCCGCAAGCGCACCGACCGCGATCGCCTCATTTCCCATCAGAAATTCTTTGTGCATCTGTGACATCCTTTCTGCGCTGTTTCCACGGACGAAATCCGCTGCCAGCTGATCTTTTTATTTTGCACCAAAGAACGTCTGCCGTCAATCCGCGCGCTGCGCTTCTGCGGCTGCTTACGCATCCGCGTTTTGCTCATCAGGGGCAGGTTGCTCATGTCTCTCTTAATCTGCTATAATATGCTGAACACAAAACTCTTAATATCAATACTGAAACTATCAATACTGAAAAAAAGGAGGAAATGAACTATGAAGAAACTTGTCGCAGCAGCTGTGACCACAGCGTTTGCCGCATCCATGACTGCCGCCGTCTTCGCGGATGACGTTTCCGTAAGGACTTCGGTCGGATCCGGAGAGGTCAGCTTCACCGAGACTTCCGAAGAAGTGGATATCTCCGCAGAAGAACTGACAGAGCTTGTGAAGTCCGCGCTCGCTGAAGCCGACGATCAGGAAACCCTGAATGCATTCGCGGATGCGGAAGCAGATGTGACTCTGGCGTTCGATGAAGAGAACCAGCTGGAAATCACTGCCAGCGCCATCGGGCAGATGGAAAGGAACGGCGAGGACGGATATGCTTCCTTCTTCTATTCACTGGATGGATTCGGAGATCCCCTGAGCGGCAAATTTGAATCCTACCACTGGGCGGATGGTGACACGCACTATACCGCGGTCTACGATGGGGAAGAATGGACTGTCCGGGCAGAAAATGCGCTGACCGAGGCTCTTGAACAGTTAGGCAACGCCCTGGAAAGTGATCAGGCGGAGAATTTCTCGCTGGATGCCCTGCAGCCGAACTTCTATGAGGATGAGGAAGGAAACCGGTATTATGTCTGCGTTTATGACAAAGACACGGTGCTGACCACAGCCGGCGGAATCGAGGGAGCCGAGATGTATGCCTACATGGCGGACGGCATCCTCGGAGACAATGAAGTACAGCTGATCATCGTTGTGAATGCGGAGACCGGCCTTCCGCGCGCCATTTCCCTGAACGCCTCCGGCGCTGCCGGACAGCTCCCGGGAGAACTCCTCGGCGGAGAGGGATCGATTGAATTCAGCACCGGTGATCTCTATGCCACGCTCCTTCTGGATACATACGAACAGGAAATTGAAATTCCGGAGGAGGTCCTGAATACTCCGGTATCCGGTGAGGAAGAACTTGATATTGATCTGGGAGCGCTCCTGGGTGATTCCGGCGTGATGAATGAACTCGGATCCGAAGACTGATGATCTGACGCTTTGTTCTGCCGCAGGCAGACGTTAAGCCCGCCCCGCACACGCGGGGCGGGCTTTCTGTCACCTGCCTGATCATCCGGATCCACATCACCTGCCATAATAATCCAGGCACAGCATCGTCGTGTCATCAAACTGGGGCGCGCTGCCGACGAAGGCGGCCACCGACTTCATAAGCACGAGTAATTTCGTGACAGCTCCTTACTCAGCGGCAAGACCGCGCGCTCTTATCACCTCGATCACCTGATCCACAGTCTTCTCGCAGATCTCATCGGTCACGGCTTCAACCATCACGCGGATCTTCGGTTCCGTCCCGGAAGGCCTGACCAGGATCCTGCCGTTGTCCCCGAGCTGATCCGCCGCGGCCTGCACGGCCTTTTTGACCTCCGGATCCTCCTGGGCCGCCGCCTTGTCCTTCACGATCACGTTCTTCAGGCACTGCGGATAATGCTTCATCTCACCGGCCAGCATGGAGAGCGGGAGCTTCTCCTCGAGCATGGTCATCATGATCATCAGGGAAGTCAGAATCCCGTCGCCGGTGGTCGCGTACTTCAGGAAAATGATATGGCCGGACTGCTCACCGCCGATGGAATAGCCGTTTTTCAGCATGTTTTCCGCCACATACTTATCACCGACGGCAGTCTTCTCCGTGTGGATCCCCAGCGCGTCACAGGCCTTGTAGAGACCCATGTTGCTCATGATCGTGGTCACGATCGTGTCACCGTCCAGCTGTCCCGTCTTCTTCATGCGCTTTCCGCACATATACATGATCTGGTCGCCGTCAACCGCCTCGCCGTTCTCATCGACAGCCATGCACCGGTCCGCGTCTCCGTCGAAGGCAAAGCCCACATCCAGGTGATTCTCCTTCACATATTTCTGCAGCGTCTCGAGATGGGTGGAGCCGCAGCCTTCGTTGATGTTCAGGCCGTCCGGGGTGTTGTTGATCACGTAGACCTTGGCGCCCAGCGCCTCGTAGACGGCCCGGGCAATGTTCCAGGACGCGCCGTTGGCGCAGTCAAGGCCGACCTTTACTCCGTTGAATCCCCTGGTGGGAATGGTCATCAGGTATCCGATATAGCGGTTCCTGCCTGCGGCATAGTCAATTACATTGCCCATGTTCTCCCGCTCTGCCAGCGGAATGGATTTGTGGTCGCCGTCTATATAGGCTTCGATCATCTCCTCAATCTCCGGCTCTATCTTCTGCCCGTTGGCCCTCATAATCTTGATGCCATTGTCGTAGAAGGGGTTGTGGGAGGCAGAGATCATGACGCCGCAGTCAAAGCCGTCCGTCCTGCAGCAGTAGGACACAGACGGGGTGGTCGTGACGTGCAGCAGATAGGCGTCCGCCCCGGAGGAGGTAATCCCTGCGCTCAGAGCATACTCCAGGGTGTACGAGGATCTCCTGGTGTCCTTCCCGATGACAATCCTGGCCCTGTGGTCTTCGTGCTGCTGGCTGTAGTACCAGCCGATATAGCGTCCTGTCAGAAAAGCCTTTTCCGCAGTCAGGGCCTTGTTGGCCTCACCGCGGAAGCCGTCTGTTCCAAAATACTTCCCCATAATCTTTATCTCCTCTCTCAAATTCGGTAAAACATTCTCCCGGGTGCAGAAGTCCTGTACGGTCTTCTGACCCTGATTCCATACTATACGGTAAGGCAGCCTCATTTTCAACAAAAAACAGCAGCACAGTTTCTCTGTATCTATTGTGTAATTAACCGCTTTACAATCTTATTTTACTGTGCTATGTTGTATTCACAGCCGTTCGCGCAATCCCCGGAGCAGACAATCCTGCCCCGCCTGGCAAAGGAGGAATTCATTATGCCGCGCCGAACTTTTGACCGGTCCACATCAGGCATCGGCAATGTCATCGATATGAAGACAAAGAAACCAGTTGAGAAAGCTGTGATTCCCATCATATGTGAACGGATCCGCTGCTACCGTGAACTGGCAGGCATGGAGCAGAAGGAGATGGCGAAAGCGCTCGG
The DNA here is from genome assembly GCA_900321365.1 of uncultured Eubacteriales bacterium. The sequence continues at coordinate 5,838 of ONVT01000005.1, forward strand.
TATTACCGGTAACTCCATCTCGAACTGGGAGAACGGCAGATCCAGGCCTGACATCAATCTGATCCCGGCACTGTGCGAACTGCTCCATGTCACCCTGTATGAACTCTTTGATATGGAGGATCCGACCTCCAGCCTGACAACCGGGGAGCAGATGCATATCGACACATACCGACAGCTTTCCAGAGGCAACCAGTATGCAGTTGATAAGCTCACTGACAGTCTGCTGACTGTCCAGCGTGCGGAGGAATGCCGGAATATCCGCCAGCTTCCGTTCTATGACAGGAAGCTGGCCGCCGGCACCGGTGATCCAACCGAATTTGAAGACAGGTTTACTCCTCTCTTCCTGTATGCCGACAATATCGACTCCCGCGCGGACTGTGTTTTCGGTGTCAATGGAAACAGTATGGAACCTGTGTATCACAACGGTGATCTCGTCCTTGTAGAAAGGATCCCGGGCGGGGCAGACCTGAAAGAAGGAGAAACCGGCGCTTTCATCATCGGAAACGAAACCTATATCAAGAATCTCGGAAAAGATGGCCTGCATTCACTCAATCCGGATTATAAGACAATACGGTTCCATGATAACGATATTGTGTATCTGATCGGACGGGTGCTGGCCAGACTGGACCCGGACAAAGATATTGCCCGTCAGGATGATATAGAGAATTATATGGCGATTCATGGAGATTATTGAGGGGGTTGATGATATGGCTTATGCAAAACCGTCACGTCCCGAGCGAGTCTATGTCAAAGTCAACTCCGACTTTGATTCCACAGGATTCATGCAGCCCAAATCCATCATCTGGAAAGACGGACGCGTCTTCCCAATTGATTCCGTCCGTGATTTCCGTCCGGCATCCAGTGTGGATCAGAGCCTTCCGGGAGACTGCTATACGGTTGTGATCAAAGGCGAGACAAAGCATCTTTTCTTTGAAAGGTCACAGGACCGCTTTGCCAGCCACTTCGGACGATGGTTTGTGGAAAGCATCAGAACCTGACAGGAAAGGAGGCCGGCCTGGTGGCACAGCAGGATCGCACGAGAACGGTCGAAGACGATTTTTCGGTTCCCCGCACGATAATCGCCATCGATCTCAAGTCTTTTTATGCCAGTGTGGAACTGGCTGACCGGAAATATGATCCGCTGACCACAAATCTCGTTGTGGCAGACCCGTCGCGCACGGAAAAGACAATCTGCCTCGCGGTTTCCCCTTCTTTGAAAGCACATGGGATTTCCGGCCGCGCACGTCTCTTTGAAGTGATTCAGAGAGTAAAGGAAGTAAATGCGGAGCGGTTCAACAGAGCGAGGCGGATGGATCTCCTGCCGAAAGATCCGGAAACCGGAAAGTACCACTTCTCTTCCGCTTCTTTTGACGCGGAGGCCCTTGAGGCGGATCCTTCCCTGGAGCTCTCCTATATCATCGCGCCGCCGCGCATGAAGCTCTATGAAAAGATCAGTACACAGATTTTCTCCATTTACCTGAAGTATGTCAGCCAGGAGGATATCCACGTATACTCCATTGACGAAGTATTTATGGACGTCACAGGCTATCTGAGCACCTACTCCCTTACTGCCCATGAGCTCGCCATGAGGATGATCCGGGAGGTGCTGTATACCACCGGCATCACTGCCACAGCCGGCATCGGAACAAACCTGTATCTCGCGAAAGTGGCGATGGATATCGAGGCAAAACACGTCCCTGCTGATGAACAGGGAGTAAGGATCGCTCAGCTGGATGAGATGTCATACCGCGAGAAGCTCTGGTGCCATACTCCGATTACTGATTTCTGGCGGGTCGGTGCCGGAACCGCAAGGCGTCTGGATAAGCTTGGCTGTTACACCATGGGGGATGTCGCAAGGCTGAGCGTTCAGAATGAGGAAGCATTGTATAAAGCTTTTGGGATCAACGCGGAGCTGCTGATCGACCACGCCTGGGGATGGGAGCCGACCGTGATCTCCGCCATCAAATCCTATCAGCCGCAGTCGAACAGCCTCTCCTCCGGCCAGGTTCTGATGGAGCCGTACAATGCATCTGATGCAAAGCTGATCGTCCGGGAGATGACAGAGATGCTGGCCCTCGATCTTGTCCGCAAAGGGCTGGTTACGAAGAAGGTGGAACTGGACATCGGATATGACCGCACCGCGATACAATATGAATACATGGGTGCAACAATAAGAGAATCCACATTCAGAGTGACCCGCACAGGCAGGCGCTACAAGGGCGTGGTCACGCCGGACTTCTACGGACGGCCGCACCCAAAGCATGCACATGGAACCGGGAACATAGACCGATGGACCTCTTCCACCCACCGTATCATGGATGTGATGATGGAGCTGTTTGAGAAAACCGTCGATCCGGATCTGACAGTGCGCCGCATCGTTATAGCCGCCTGCGGCCTGATCAGGGAGGAAGAGATTCCGCCTCATGCCCCGGAGCAGATGAGTCTGTTCGTAGACTACGCCGCGCTGGAAAGTCAGCGCGCGGCTGAGAACGCCGCGGATGAGAAAGAAAGACGTCTGCAGAAAGCGACCCTTGAGCTGCAGGAGCGGTTTGGAAAGAACGCAGTTCTGAAGGGTATGAATCTTCAGAAAAAAGCCACTGCGATCATGCGGAATCAACAGATCGGCGGACACAGATCCGGCGAAGAAACCCTGGGCCGCAGCAGAAAGAGAGAAGAAAACAGTGTGGCGGAAAGTGTGGAAGGCGGTGAGAAGATATGACGAATCCCGATCCGCGGATCGTCTATGCAGACATCATAGACCTGCCCCATCATCAGTCAGAAACACACCCTCCCATGTCTCCTGGCAATCGTGCGGCACAGTTCGCTTCGTTCGCCGCGTTGTCCGGATATGAAGATATGATCAGCGAAGAGTCCAGGGAAACAGGCACTCAGACACAGCTTGAGGACTGGGAGATGGAAAAGCTCAGCCGGAAGCTGAACCTGATCTTAGATGTGATTGACAACGGACACACTCCTTCCCTGTCGATCACCTTCTTCATTCCGGACGCAAAGAAAGCCGGCGGTGAGTATGTGACGGTGACAGAGGAAATAAAGAAAATCGATCTTGTCCGCAGGAAGATTGTGCTTATGAAAAAGGAAGGGCGCGCCGGACGGAATGTGGAGATAGATATCGACCGGATCACGGACATCCGCGGCGAACTTGTGGATTATCTGGATGAAGCGCTATGATAGTCCTTACGCTGCCTTTTCTGCCATGCATTCTCCAAACGCATCTGCCCTGCATCCCACGTTCTCCTGCAGGTTCCGGTAAAAGAACCTTAAGAGTTTTCGGAGGTACTGGAAGTTTCCGCGGTCACGCACTGAATGGCCGAGGTCAGTCTCTTCAGATCCTTCCGCTTCACATCACCGCTGATCATGTCCGACACAATCTGCACCAGTTCCCGGAAAGTCTTTTTCAGAACCGGCTGCAGCTGCTCCATCCTGGACTCGCCGAGGTCCTGTGCACTTCCCCCGGTCATGCCCTCCTCCCAGGCAGCGGCACCGGGCCACTTCACATATTTGATGTAATGGTACTTCCCGGGCCAGCCATAACAGAACCCGTTCCATGTGTAATACGCCTCTCTTCTATGCGGCCAGGCCGAGAGGCCGCCTTCAAACACCGTGAATCCGTCCTCATCGTGGGAGATAATGATCTGGCTGTGTCCACCTATGTCATTACCATGAAGGTAATCTTCATTGCAGATCCGCAGCGCGGCACCGGCAGGAGCTGCACTCACATATGCTTTCAAATGCTCCGGTGTGAGCGTCAATTCCTCATCCGGCAGATTCCTCAGGGAGTTCTCTGAATCGTTGAACCAGCCCCAGAAATTATGTCCCCAGATTTTCGCGTAGATGTTGTTCGCGTAGGCCCAGCATTCATTGAGCTCCGACGGAAAATCCGAATTGCGCACATACACTCCGTTGATCAGATACAGATGGCCGATATTGACCGTACTCCCTCCGTCCCCGGCAGTGTAGTCTTCTTCCCTCGCCTCCTCCAGGCTTTCTCCTTTCCTGGAGACGACGTCGTTCCCCGTATCCACAAACAGTCCGGCAGAACCATCTTCCACCGGGCTCGTGCCATCGTCCGCTGCCGGTTCGTCTGCCGCATATTCCGCTGCCGGTGTGGAATCGGTCAGGCTGTCCGGATCCGCGACGATCTCGTCTGCCTGCACCGAAAGCACAAAGCTAAGGAGGAGTGCGCAGGATAAGAGCAATACCGCACTGCTCACCAGCGCCTTCCTCATTCCTTCCGGAAACAGATACATATCCGATTCTCCTCCATGTCCCTAGTTTTTTACCGGGAGAGAAACTTCAAACCGTACCTTGCCGTCCCGGCAGGAAACGATGATGCTTCCGCGATGCTTCTCAGTAACAGCTTTTGCTATGGACAGGCCCAGGCCATAATGTTGCCCTTCACTGTTCCTGGCTTCATCAATCCTGTAGAAACGGTCAAACAGATGCTCCAGTTTTTCGGGTGGTATCTCATCCCCTTCATTTATTACATCGAGTACAGCTGCATGACCATGTAATTTCAGCGATATACATATTTCATTTCCTTTCGAATGCCGGAGTGCATTATCAAGCAGGATAGATGTAAGCTGAGCAAGCTGCTCCTGGTTTCCTGAAATACAGATACCTTCCTCTATATCACTCTGGATCGTTTTGCCATGGTCGAAAGCAAGACTCTCAAAAGCAAGGGTTTCCCCGGTCACGGTCCGGGACAGGTCCACTCTCTCCATCAGGGCTTCCCTGTTCTCTGCCCGGGAAAGATCCAGAAGCTGCTTTACAAGGAATCCCATTCGCTCATTTTCGTACCGGATATTTGCCAGCCATTCGTTCTTTCCGATTTCCCTGGAAAGCATTTCCACGTTGGCGCCTATTACTGCGACCGGCGTTTTGAGTTCATGACCCGCATCAGATATAAACTGCTTTTGCTGCCTGTCGTTTTCCTCCAGTGGCCGGATAATCCGCTTCGACAGGTACAGGGAAATGAAAAACAAAGCAATCACAGCCGCACCGCCAACGATCAGAAAATTGTGAAGCAGTGTATTCATACTGCTTTCTGACACGGTGTTATCTAAAAAGGCTACCAGTGTATACCCGCCCTTATCCCTGACAGTATAGGAAAGATGGCCGGATTTCCCGGATTGTTTATTCCCTTCCAGCAGTTCCTTAGCTGTGTTTATCAGTTCTTCCTCACTGTACACGTCCTTTTCACCGTTATCAGATGCAAGGACTGTACCATCATCCGCAATCGCAACCGAGTAGAAGGTAGACAATTGATAGTCCGGTCTGTCATCTATTGGATGTTTTTCCGGCCCTGGTTCCTGTTCTTCCCGTTCCTCCGGCTGCTGCCCCAGATAGTAAAGATCCGTATAACGTTCCAGCATTTCGGAGTTTTTATGCCTGATTTCCCGAAAGCTTGCAAACATGATCACGGACAGCGTAATCACGAACAGAAGGATGAGCGATCCCATGATCGACAATATGATCTTTTTCCTGGAGCTTTTAAACATATTATTCTCTCAATACTGCCCCCGCCCGAAGGGCGGGGGAGCCCGTCGGCTTTGAGACATCAGGAGAATCTACGAAGTAGATTCTTTCAATTTCATTACTGCCCCCGCCCGAAGGGCGGGGGAGCCCGTCGGCTTTGAGACATCAAAAGAATCTACGAAGTAGATTCTCTCAATTCGTATCCCAATCCGCGTACCGCCTTGATCTGGGCCCTGGAACCGACAAATGCCAGCTTCTTCCGTGTGAAGGACATATAGACTTCCACATTGTTGTACTCTGCTTCATTCTCAAAGCCCCAAATCTTTACTGCAAGCTGCTCCCTGGTCATAATCTGGCCCCGGCTGCTGAACATATATTCCAGGATGCGGAGTTCCTTTTCCCCAAGCCTTACACTCTGGCCCGTGGTATGGCAGGTAAGCGTTGCCGTTGACGTATCCAGTGAAAGATCACTATAGTCAAGACTTCCGTCCTGAAAACTGGTACTGCGGCGGCCCAGGGCCCGGAGCCTTGCCAGAAGCTCCTTCGTCTGAAACGGCTTTGTAAGGTAATCATCCGCGCCGCTGTCAAGACCGGTCACCTTGTCATCCAGCTGGCTTTTTGCTGTCAGCATCAGGATCGGCGTTTTGATTCCCTTTTTCCTTGCCCTCCGGGCTACTTCAAATCCGTTCATCTCAGGCATCATCACATCCAGGACGGCAATATCATAGATACCGCTCTCCAGGGCCGCCAGGGCAGATGCCCCTTCTTCCATATGATCTACATCATATTTTTCCTGCTTAAGCAGGGCAACCAGTGCTGATGCCATTCTTTTTTCATCTTCTGCCAGAAGAATCCGCATGATACCACCGCCTTTGAAACTATTCCCGCAATTCGCCGGACGGCAGGACAGGAACCCTTTTTTCTGCCTTATCCAGGTACATTCTGTCATCTGCCTTCTCAATGCATTCTGTCAGATTCTCTCCGGTCCGCATTGTATAATAGCCAAAAGATACCGACAAGGTTTCACCCATCACGCTATATCCCTTTGCGCCCTGACGGAGTTTCCCAATTAACGCTTCCATCTCCTCTTTACCCTGATTTGGCAGGAACGATACAAATTCATCTCCACCTGTGCGAAATATAATGCTGTCCTCAGGCAATGATTCGCGATGCAGTCTGGCACAACTTTGAATGTACTCATCTCCGGCCATATGACCGTATGTATCATTCACTTTCTTAAGATGATCACAGTCAGCCACAAGAATACTCAGACAATCTGGTGAATGCTCCGCAAGTTCCTGCAGATACTCGTTATAATAGCTCCGATTAAAAAGCCCTGTCATCTGGTCATAGATCAACTGCTCCCTGAGCTTCCGACGCATAAGCTCCTGCTCAGTCACAATATTGATCAGGGCGATAATTCCCCTCACACGCCCATCCTCATAGAAAAGCGGCTCCTTGATAAGCTGCAGAAATTCCTGCCCATTGGCATTTTCTTCTATGATATAAGAAGTCCCCTTACCTGTACGGAGCAGTTCCATATCTGACGCAAGTGCTTTTTTCGCATTTTCTTTATCCTTCCTGATCTCAAGGTCCGTCTTTCCCCGAATCGTCCAGTTTGGATCATTTTGGGTATCCAGATGCTGCCATGTCTGAGAAGAAAACACATATCTCCCGTGATTATCCTTCAGATAGATATTTGCCGGAAGCGAACGGAGCATACCTGCAAATTCAGAAAAGGTAACAGACCCGACCAGATCCTCCGCATTTTTTAATCGATTCATGAATGTAGCCTGTCGGAAAGGCCTTTCAACAAGGTCAATCACAACATCACCAAGAAACTGTTCGTCTTCAGAAACATGGTCCGCATCTGTCAACAGCAATATTGGGAATGCAAGCAGATCATTCTGCATCAGAGAGATCTGATTAATCAGTCTTCGAACATCCGGGATTACAGAAGGAGTATCGATCAATACAGCCGTCAGGTCGTGACAATCCTCAACAATCACTGCAGCCTCGTTAACGGTTGATGCTGTGATAAGAGTCCCTGGGACAGTAATTCCCTCTAACGATTGTTTTCCCTCCGGCTGCAACAATAAATACTTCCCCATAGCAGTATCTCGACTTTCATGAATACATGGCAATTGCTATATTATTATAAATCTTTCTCCATCCTGACACAGCGGAATGTATCCCCATCCACAGCAGTTCCACAAACCTCATAGCCCATCTGCTCATAGAATTCGACTTTGTTATCCCGGCTTTCAAGCACTGTTTTGGAAAAACAAAGCTCTTCTGCCCATTCCTCGCAGGCATTCACAACCATCGTCCCGATACCCTTGTGTCTGTAGTCCGGCAGGACGACAACCCTTCCGATCATCATTCTCTCGTTATCCAGAGGATACATCCGGGCTGTGGCAACCGGGAAGTCGTTATCTGTCACAACGATATATTTTGTCTCCGGCCCATCGTGCCGGTCAAACTCCTGCCGCAGCGTGATGTGGTGTTTCTTTGCCATTGCCTGGATACGAACATAGTAAGCTCCGGCCTGCTGCCAGACTTCCGTTGCACGGATAATCTCCATGTCCGGCAATTCCTGTATATCAGCAATATCCGAGTCGAAGATCACATACATCCCGATCTGGATACCTTCTTCCTCCCGGTCATACTCATGCAGGCAATAACCGACCGGCAGGGTATACGCGATGCCAGTGAAAGTCTTTCCTCCTGTATCCCTGATTCTGACAAGTCTGCCATCATAAGCATGATACTTTGATTTCGACCGGTCTTCATAGCCTGCCAAAGCGCAATATACGGCATCCTCAGAAAGAACACCTCGCGGAAGATCGGCAGGAAGCTCTCCGGCCTCGTCAGCTTCAAAGTCTGCCCGCCACAGAGGAGATCGGTAGTACGCGTCTAAAACCCGCACGTCATCTTCAACAGAGTCTGATGCTTCGTCTTTCAACCAGGCATTGATCCTGTTCAGGCGCTCTTCCATCCCGGCTATGCGCCTTATCCTTTCATCCATCAATCTCAGCCCTCACTTTACCGCGACCGCCCTGCTCTTTATTTGAGGTTCCGAACCGGAACCTCAAACCATCAAACCTCTCTAAATATCATGTTTATTGAAGGACGTCCTTCCAAGAAGCTCCGCAAAAGGCCTGTTTCTCCCTCCGGTATCCTTCAGCAGGTATTCCTCCCGTATCTCCGCCTCAGCCCGCCTGACCTCGTCCAGCAGATCACCGGCAGACATCCTCCTCGCGCCGCCTCCCCAGATAATCACCTGCTCGGTTCCATCACTGGTTGCGACCGTGATGTCAAATTCCGATGCCATACGGTGCACGGCCCTCTCGATATAATGATCAGCAGTCTCAGCCTCCCGCGTATAGACAATGCTGACATCGTGATACTGTTCCGTATGCTCCGTCGCTCCGCTTACCCGATAAGCGTCAAATACCAGAATCACCGGCATCTTCCTGTAACCCTGGTAATTGCTGAGGGTTTCTGCAAGGGAAGTCCGCGCGGCATTCATATCCCTCTCCGCCAGCTCTCTGAGCTGGCTCCATGCAAAGACGATATTGTACCCGTCCACCAGCAGGATCGGTTCCTTATGAGAAACCTTTCTCGGCTTATGCAGCCCCGTCGGACCATGCCGCCCCCCTCCGAAGAAAGTCTCTTTCGATCCGCCCAGATCTCGGCGGCGGATCCTCCCGTAAGTCCTTTCAAAGATCTGCATCAGTTCCTGCGTGGAGGCTTCATGCCGGAGGTATTCCTCATATCCTTTCTCCCATCCGTCAGGATCATCTTCATCGTCTTCCCTTTCCGATACCACCGCTTTGTCATCCTGATAATTCCACTGCATTCCTTCCCCTGTATTCTGATTCATCAGGGGTAAATGCGCCGCCTGGTCGACTTCGTCCCACGGTACTTCATATCCGGCTCCATGCGCACAGAAGACCGACCAGGTCGGGTTGACCAGGTCACGGGACGGATCATATCCGGTCTCCAGAATTACTTCCTGCGCGTTGTGACACGGTTCATACCCGCGGATCTTCAGGGTCAGGGAACCCCTGCCGCCTGTATACGCACGTACATCCGCCTGATAGTTCCGCATGCAGGAAACCGGCGCACAGCCGGTCAGACGGGCATATTCCCCTTCGATCATGGGTGCTTCCGCATGTCCGTGAAAGTCTTCGATATCCTTCAGCGCCCTCCCGATCATCCGGGAAGGCAGCTCCAGTTCAAAATCATACCACGGCTCCAGCAGAACGCTCTCGCATTTCATCAGTCCCTGTCTCAGGGCGCGCCTGCCAGCCTGCCGGAAGTCGCCGCCCATCGTATGCTTCAGATGCGCCCTTCCGGAAACCAGGGTGACCTTCACATCCGTCAGCTCGCTTCCGGTGAGTACTCCTACCTGCCTGTGCGCACACAGCATGCTCAGGATCAGACGCTGCCAGTGCCGGGCAAGAAGATCCGTCGGACAGCTGCTCTCATACACGATGCCGGATCCTCTTTCAGCCGGTTCCAGATACAGATGGACCTCCGCATAGTGGCGCAGCGGTTCAAAATGTCCCACCCCTTCTGCGCAGTCAGCGATCGTCTCTTTATATACAACACATCCCTCCCCGAAGGAAATCGGGATGCCATACCGCTCCTGGACGATCGCCTGCAGAATCTGTGTCTGCACCTCGCCCATCACACGTACATGGATCGATTCATCCTTCTCACCCAGCTGCGGATCAATCTCCGGAATCTCCTCCGAAAGCTCCTTCAGCTTGCCGAACATCTCTATGTGGTCTGTCTCCCGCGGCCAGACCAGCTCGTAGGACAGGACACACTGCGTCGCCATGTCCTCGCCGGGAGGGCAGCTTCCGAAGGTCTGTCCGCACCAGGAGCCGGAAAGACCTGTCACCGCTGCAATCTCACCGGCAGAAGCCGCATCCACGCTGGAATACTTTTCTCCGGAATAGATCCGGATCTGCGTGATCTTTTCTGTCTCCGTGATCTGACTGCGTACCTTCAGTTCTCCTTCGGTCACCTTCATCCAGGTCAGTCTTGTGCCCTTCGGATCACGGGAGATCTTATAAACCCGGGCGCCGAACTGCCCCGGGGCATCCTCCGCATCGCTCAGACGCTGCAGTTTGTCGCGGTCTGCCTGATGAACCGGTACCGCAGACAGAACCGGCAGACAGTCAATCAGCTCCTGAACACCCTCCATCTTAAGGGCAGACCCAAAAAAGCAGGGAAACAGTTTTCTTTCGCCTGTCAGAGAGACAATCTTCTCATCCGGAATCTGCCCTGTCTCCAGGAACATCTCCATCGCCTCTTCATCGCACATCGCGATCTGCTCAAACCATACCTCCCTGTCCGCGTCCGCTCCCGGATCTTTCAAAGATTCATTTTTGTCGGATATCTTCCGGGAATCCTCGTCCGGATCCTTCAAATCTTCATCTTTATCGGTTCCCTTCCAGGTATCAAAACGAATACAGCTCTCATCCAGATTCCTCCGCAGATCTGTCAGCAGCCTGTCTGCGTCGGCTCCCGCCTGATCCATCTTATTGACGAATATAACCGTCGGCAGATGATAGCGTTTCAGCAGGTTCCAAAGCTCCAGTGTATGCCCTGTCACACCGTCTGCCGCGCTGACCAGGAGCAGAGCCATGTCCGCGACGGTCAGCGTCCGCTCGGTCTCAGCAGTAAAGTCAACATGACCAGGCGTGTCCAGAAGCGTCACCGCAAGGCCGCCACAGTTAATCCGGGCCATCTTCGAAAAGATCGTGATCCCACGCTTACGCTCCAGTTCGTGAGAATCCAGAAAGGAATCTCCATGATCCACCCTGCCTGC
>ONVT01000097.1 GCA_900321365.1 uncultured Eubacteriales bacterium
ACGGCAAACATCACCAGATCCTTCGCAGAGATTTTACCCGCTGCCGTCTCGAAAGCGGCACCCTCCGTCGGTTTGGTCAACTGCGTTTTCTGCGTGTCATTATCCTTCTGTTTGGTCAGCAGCGTCTGCGAGTAGGACATGTTATCGACCTGCTTGTTGCGGATCTCAGAATCCATCACCTGAGAGCAGAACCTGGCAAGCACAGTAATGTCATGCGGATACTCTTTCTTATACTCCTCCTGCTTTGCCTCCAGTTCTGCCAGAACCACATCCATCAGTTCTACAGCTTCTTCCCGCGAGCTTCCGCTGGTCTGAACGATAAACACCCTCGAAGTCATCCGGTCATCGTCGGCATCCTCATGCAGAATTACATCGCTGGTATTTCCCAGATCAGTACTCGTTAAAATCGACTTGACATCGATCAGCTCTCGCAGATAGACCTGCCTGGTTTCCCGTTTCTGCGCAAGGTCGCTCAGATAGGTTCCGCTAGTGAGAGCATACCGGTACAATTCTTCAAGCTGATAAGCCGGAACGTCGTTACTGTGGCTCACCACCTGCACAAGTGTCTGCCCCTTCCACACCTGATACGGATCTAGCTGCATATACGGGGAAGTACTGAGATACTCTTCCTGCTCCTGAATCAGTCCGATTGTGGTGTTGCTCGATGAATCGATGAGCTCGGATTCCTGCTCATACATCAACAGGTTATGCTCAAACTCCGTCTCCGCTTCCCGGATCGCCTTTGGGTCAGAGAGGCTGTGATACTTGTACGCGGCCGCGATGCCCGCGCAGACGATGCCCACAAGCAGGATCCATCCGATCCTGCGCAGCAGATACCTTCCCAGATCCAGCAGATCGATCTCAACTTCATCGGTTGTAAGATATGGGTTCATAAAACATTCTCCTCAGATTCTCCTTTTTTTCCATGGAATCTTCGCTGTCAGGCAGCCACATGATAATGCACTGCTCTGTCAGCCGACATTCAGTCATATACCATTGGATTTTTCATATGTCAGTTAGTCTTTCAATCATTCGGTATATCCTAACAAATATGGGAAAAGACTTCAAGTATGGGAGTATCGAATACCCCAGACTTTAAGTTCAGGAAAACCCGGAAGGCTTCCGGCTCCAGGTATAAGAATACCTTACGGACTGATTTCAGCACATGCCCTCGACTGTCCAGACCCCGTCCGTAAAGCTCAGCTTCACACAATCGCCCGGATTCAGTTCTCCCAGTTCATCGCCTCCGACGGCATATTCCTGCAGCCACCAGGCGGCGGATGGATTCGCGACGACAAGGAGGTTATCTCCGTCCTCCTTCAGGTTCTTAACGATGGCCCCCATTCCCTGGTGGAATCGCTGCACCACCGAATCCCTGCTTTCCGAGCCGTCAGTTGACATATCATTGAACATCGGCAGCAGAACAAGTTCCGGGGTTTCTCCGGAGTTTCCATCTGTATTGTTGTCGGAATGATTGTCAGAGTTCTCGCCTGTACTGTTGTCGGAGCTCTCCCGCGCCCCCAGGATCACCTCCGCGGACTGCTTCGCATCCCCGGCCTCGTCCGCGTACGCTGACGAAAACTCCACATCCGACAGCGACTGCCCCAGCTTTTCCATACTGAGAATTCCCTCCTCTGTCAGGGAAGAGGGCCCGTCACCTCCCGGCAGTTTCCCGGCGGCATCTGCCGTGGTCTCGCCCCGGATCACCAGATATGCATCCACGTCCCGGTGGTAGCGCATGATCGCATGGCCATCTGTCCGGGCTATCTCTGTATAGCCGACACGCTCCGCTGACTCTCCCACCGGCTCCGCCCCGACCTCATACGCCAGATACTGGCAGGGCATATTGTAGAAATTCGTGACAGCGAAATCTTCCGCGCTGCAGGCTTCCTCATCCACCGGAACAGGATGGACCGTGAGTGCCGATGTGTACTGCCGGATCCCATAATGATAGAAGTTCGCGGGATCGATATCATCATTATAGTCGCCCGTGTTGAATTCCAGCAGATCCGGGCGCTCCTTCAGATGCTCCGGATTCTCTTCCATATCCGCAAGGATCGCATCCGCACTCTCCTTCGCATCCTCAGAGATCTTATAGACATTTTCCTTCCGGACAACGACGTCCGTATGAAACGGAACCCCGGCAAACCAGATCAGCACGACGAAGGCTGCCGCAATCACTATTGAAATCTGCCATTTCTTCACCAGAAATGCAACCCTGCACATCGCGTAAGCCATGATCAGAAAGGCCGGCACCAGCCAGGCGAGCCTCAGCTGCACCAGGTTATCGTCCTTATAGATCCTGTTCACCAGAGCATACCAGAAGTACGGATTATAGACCACCCCGGCCAGAAGAATCACACTGTACCAGAACAGCCTGCGCGCACTCCCCTTCTTATCGACCGCGAGAATCCCCAGTGAGACAAGAAATATCACGAACATCAGCGGGCCGGGCCAGAGATGCTGCTGAAGAAATATCCAGTTTTCCTTCACAAATCCAGGCATCACAGCCTCCCAACTCTGTCAGGCAGATAACAACAAGATCTGCAAGTTTTTTTGAGTTCTCTCAGAACAGAAGAAAATACAGCGCCGCACAGATCCCGATCGGCGCGAGTGCCGGAATACTGATCCACAGTTCACGCAGCGTCTTTTTTGAGACACAGTCCAGAATGATCAGAACAGACAGCTCCACAGGCATCAGCATAAGAGCTGTCGAGGAGAAACCGGCCGCGGCCATACACAGTATCATCAGAAACAGTCCGTCCCGCCATCTTGCCAGGTGTTCCCGGATCATCAGGAAAAATGACAGCACCGACGGGATCGCCGCAAACTGACAGAGTGCCTTTCCATACCAGCTCCAGGTAAAGAGGTAGTAAGAATAATCCGTTCTGAGACTGATCGAGCCGAACTCCATCAGCAGCGCGTAAAACAGCAGCATCAGAACCCGTTTCCGGAAGTCAGAAGACAGATAAAAGGTCAGCCTCCAGATGAGCAGGTAGTGAAATGAAATCCCGAATACCGGGATGATGCTTTTAATCAGGATGAGCTGATGAATCCCGGTCAGAGAGCACATTGAGCCAAGGAACTGCAGCCAGGACGACAGGACAAATTTCGGATTGCTCATGCGTACAGCGTCCGAAACCATTCCCGTCACCGTGTCACATCCCAGAATCTTATCCGTATAGAGCATGTCGCCGATTCTTGTAAGATAAAACGTATCGTCACTGTAGACCACCGGCATCCGCACGACGGAGCGCGCAATCTGGAAAATGATCACCGCGAGGGGAAGCACGATCCACCAGTAAGTCTTAAGCAATGACTTCAGCGAAATCCCGGGGGACGACTTAAGTGTTGCCCCTGGGGACGACCCGGATGGCCCGGTTTTTGGGGACCGGCCGGCAAGCCATCGATATGGTTTATCATGGTAAATGACATAGACTGCGAGCAGCCATCCGCATACACACAGCACGGCAAGCACATTTCTGAGCTCATGGAACGGTCTGTCAAGAATCGTAAAAGAAATGCTGAAAATGGTAAAGATGGCCAGCAGCACAAAGAAGCCTGCCAGATACGAGGTAAGCAGGCCCCGCTTTTTCATCACCGGATAATTCCATGTAAGCACCGCTCCGTATCCAATGAGAGACACCGGAAACAGTATCAGGAATAATACTCCCACAACAATCATACCTTGATGAATCAGCCAGTCAGGTCCAGGAACAGCTGCCGTATCTGCTCTGAGAACTGCCTGTAAAGAAAGTGTTCTTCTACCCGTCTTTTTGCGGCTTCCCCGTACTGCTCTCTCAGATCCGGCCGGTCCGCCAGAAGCAGGAGGGCTTCCGCGTACGCCCTGCTGTCACGGTTCGGGCATTCTATACCGGTCACGCCGCCGAGGCTGACAAAGTTTACGCCGGAGCCTTCAATGGTAAATGTCACCGCCGGTTTTCCGCAGTACATCGCCTCCGCCAGCGCAATCCCAAAGGCTTCGTTCTTCGTGATCGAGGGAAAGCAGAAAATATCACACGCATGCAGGTATGCCCTACGCTCCGCGTCGGGAATAAGGCCGGCAAAGAGTATTTCCGGATGTCCGGAACTTTCTCCGGGCATTTTTTCTGACTCTCCCTCAGACACATCTTCTGGCGTACCTTCCTTAGAGAAATCATTCTTAAAGACTTTCGTCTGTGCCCAGGTTTCCCTCAGGGTCTCCACCTGCTTCTTCAACACGTCCGTAAGAGGTCCGGCTCCGGCGATGACGATGACAAACCTCTCGTCCAGATACTCTGCCGCCTCAATCAGATACCGGAAGCCCTTGTACTCGACATGCCTTCCTACAGCAAAGCACAGAATCTTGCCGGCATAGCGCTCCCGCAGGCGGGACTCCAGGCATGTAACTACATCTGGAGCATAGTCGGCTTCATCATTACAGCTTTCGCCTGCAGAACTGTTATTTACATGGGTTCCGCCTGCAGTTTTTTCGTTTCCGATCGCTGTAGATTCTACATCGGACTCGTCTTCAATACAGTCAGGAATGATCACACATTTCCCGCGGTACTGTTTTAGCCAGGGGCTTCCTTCTACATAATTCGGACTCGCGGCGATCAGACGGTCCGCTCTTTCCAGCAGGCGATGATTCTGTCCATTGAAGATTTTCCCGAGCACCTTCTGCTTTACGATGTCCAGATGCCAGAAGATCACCAGTTTCTGTTCCGGTTTCAAAAACGACAACAGGTAGTGCGCGGCAAAAGGATTCGGATAGTGAAGCACCACGATATCCGGCCTGAACTGCTCAAACACCGCCAGAAGGCGCCTGCGGTAAGAGAAGGAAAGAGACTGCGAGGCAACCTTTGCCTCACACGCGCAGCGCACCACGCGGACACCATCCACCAGATCCACGGAATCCTTTGACTTTTCCTTAGGGGACGAACCTTTCATCCCCCTGTGGTCGAAGCAAATCACCGCCTGTTCGTACTCAGATCCAGCATCCTGCAGGGCTCTGACACACTGCCTTGCTACAAGCTCCGTCCCGCCGATAAAGGGATGATAGTATTTTGAGATATGCAGTACCCGTACCTTACTCATCCCAGATGATTCTCCTCTTTTCACGGCGGGTTTCTGTCACTATTTCTTCTATACCTGAAAGCCAGGCATCTGATCAACGCGGCTGACTCAGATTTCGCTACCTTATATGGATGACCTGAAATGTCAGTTAATCCGATTCTCTAACAGCCTCAGAAGTTTCCTCGCGGACCGCTTCCAGGAGTACTTCGACAGAATCTTCTTTGCATCAGCCTCTCTGCAGGTGAAGTCCCCGGCAGCACTCGGATCAATGTATACCGCCTCATCCTCAAAAATCTCATGCATGACCGGGATATCCGAAACAACAACACAGGGGCAGCCTGCGCTGAGAGCTTCCAGGGGAGGCATACCGAAACCTTCATAGAGGGACGGGAACAGGAATGCCTTGCAGTCCCGCATCAGCGTCTTTGCTTCAGCGTCTGAGACATAGCCCAGAAACTTCACATTTGCGGGGATCGCAGACCCCGATACAGTTCTCTGTCCTGCACCGGCATCCGCTCCTGTTTCGGCCTTAAAGAGATCCGGGTCAGAAAAAACCGTCTTGTTGACATTTCCGGATATCGCATACACCATCTCCGGATTCCGGCGTGCTGATTCGATGATCCATCCCAGGTTCTTCCCCGGATCACGGCTTCCCATAGAGAAGTAGTATTCGCCCTTCTCCAGGCCATACCGCAAAAGCGCGTATGGATCGTATTCGATCCGCTCAAAATGCTGCCACCCCTCCGGGATCAGGTGAATCCGGTGAGGGTCGACATGATACCAGTGGATGATCTCACGCGCGGAGAACTTCGAACCGGTCAGAATCATACGGGCGCGGCGAAGCTCATTTGCAAACAGGAGACGGTACCAGAGGACAAACTTCCGGCTGTAATACTCCGGATGCGCAATCGGCTTCATGTCATGAACCGTCGCGATGCCCGGGCACGGGAGCGGCGCAACATTGCACAGGTTGAGCGCGATGCCGCCGCGGCTCTTCACATATGACGGGAATGTAACGTGTTCCCACAGACGGTTGTGCAGCTTCCCGACCCGGCGGACAGTGATGTTCTTCCAGTCGGGAATCTCCTCCACCTCAGGTGGGATCGCAATCTCAAGCTGGCCCGGCTCCGTCAGCTCATCAAGAGCGCTGACCAGTTCACGCGCATATCGCTCCACGCCGGTCACCCGGTGCAGCAGGAATCTTCCATTGATTATAATCTTTTTCATATGCCAGCCTCTGCCTGTCTCGACTCCTCACCGCGCGGGGGAGGTCCGTCGAAGTCTTATTCCGACCCTTTCCGTTTCAGGACAGCCGGTATTGTCTTCAGGAGAATCTTTATATCCAGTCCGATGGACCAGTTATCAATGTATTCCATATCCATTGCCACGACTTCGTCGAAGTCCCGGATCTCGCTTCTGCCGCTGATCTGCCAAATGCCGGTCAGGCCGGGCGTCATGCTCAGCCTGGCTTTGTGCGTCGAGCTGTACTGCTCAAATTCATCCACAGTAGGCGGCCTGGTTCCCACCAGACTCATGTCGCCCTTCAGCACGTTCCAGAACTGCGGCAGCTCATCCAGGCTTGTCCTGCGGAGAAAACGTCCCACCCTCGTAATACGGGGGTCGTCCTCGATCTTGAACATCAGGCCCGAAACCTCGTTCTGGTCCATCAGGTCCTTCTTGCGCTCCTCCGCATCCTGGTACATGGAGCGGAACTTGTAGAGCTGGAATCGCCGGCCGTTCTTCCCGACTCTTGTCTGTTTGAAAATTGCAGGGCCCGGTGAATCCAGACGGATTGCCGGTACGGCAAAGATCGCGACGACTCCGAAGAGTACCATTCCGACCAGGCTGCCCAGAATATCCATGACTCTCTTCAGGATTGCGCCTCTGGTAGAGATTACGTTCCGCGCAAAGGACGCGACCTCGTACCCGCCGACCCGGTTGATGGTCCGGTTCCCATATGGCACAAGGTCAAAGATCTCCAGATTGATATCCACCAGAATGCCCATCATCTGAAGCTCACTGATGTAATCACGTAACTCCGGATCCTTCTCCGGATCCGGGCAGCAGAAAAACACCTCATCAACATTATGGTGGACGATATAGTCAAGCATCCCTGCCCTGTCCGCGACTACCGGTATGGACAGAATTTCATGCTTTGCGGTTTTACCTTCTGTAGTTCCACCCGCAGCAATCTTACTCCCGACAGTTACCTGCTTTGCAGTTTCACCTTCAGCAGTTTCTCTGCCCGGGCTTCCGCTCTCCGCGGTGCCGCCTTTTGGACACTTTGTGGCGGTGCCCTCCGGACTCTCCCCATCCAGCA
>ONVT01000007.1 GCA_900321365.1 uncultured Eubacteriales bacterium
CCGGCTTTTCTTTACTCAGCCGCCTCGAAATACTGCTCGAAGTCAATCTCGCCGTTCTTGATCTGCTCGATCGCTTCATCAACCGCAGCAACACACTCGTCGCTCATCTGATCGGTCGGGACGACGACGAAGACGCCTTCCGCGACGCCGATATCCGTCTTTCCGGTCCAGCTGCCGTTCAGGATATTCTCAACGATCGTCGGATACACTGCCGCCCAGTCCATGGACACAGAGCCGACAACACAGTCAGACTCGCCATTCTTGTCCGCCGAGAAGCCGACAAACTTGACGCCCTTCTCTTCCGCCGCCTGGATCGCGCCGGAGGTACCCTCGTTCGAATAGCAGAATACCGTGTCCGCACCATTGTCAATCATGGAGGCAACCAGATCCTTGGTCGCAGAGACATCGGTCCAGCTGTCGACGAATGCGCGGGTTGCCTCTGCGTCTTCGATGCCACGGTCAGATGCAACCTGAATCGCCATTGCCTCATAGGTATCCATCAGCTTTACCATCGGGTCATTGGACTGGCCGCCGGTCACGGCGAACTTGCCGTCCTCGGTGGTGTAGCCGGCGATAATGCCTGCAAGATAGGATCCCTCATATTCCTTCGGGAATACCGGGATCTGGTTCGGGAAGTCAGAGATCTGGCCGTTAATTGCGCAGAAGATGGTGTCCGGATAATTCTCCGCGACAACCGTTGCGGACTCATCCCACTGTGAACCGGCTGCCATGATCAGGTCATAACCTTTCTCCGCATACTCTGTGAAGGTGGACTCGTATTCCTCTGCCGGAACACTCTCTACAACATCAATCTTGACTCCCAGCTCTTCCTCGGCCGCAAGCGCGCCCGCATTGTTTGTTGCATTCCAGCCCTGGTCATCAATGGATCCCGGAAGAAGAAGCGCGATCTTCTTATCCGCCAGATCCTCGCCGGCAAATGCGCTGATGGTCATCCCCGCAGTAAGAACCGCTGTCATGACAACTGCTAATGTTCTCTTCATATTCCTGCCTCCTTTTTCTTTGATTCTCCCGCCCCCCGGCAAAGGATCTGTCGCGGGGGCTTACACAGAACCGGCGCACTGACGCGGTTACACTTCAGATGCGCCTTTCATTACAGTAAAAATTATATAACTTGTACATAATGTGTCAAGATTTGTTGTCTGTTTTCGTCAAAGCAGTTACAAGGGGCTCCCCGCTCCCGGTATTTGACCACTCGTCTTTTACGACGCAGGGGCGGCCCGCCGTGAACACATAGTCAAATCCCTCACACATCCTGTCCGGATGGATGAAGTCGGAGTGAGACTCCAGATTATCCAGATGAAAGACACACAGGTCCGCTGTCTTTCCCGGTGCAATCACTCCTCTGTCCAGGCCGTAAACCGACGCAGGCAGAGTGGTCATCTTCCGGATTGCCTCTTCTATGGAAAACACGGCCTTCTCTCTCACATAGCGGATCAGGAATCTGGGAAAGGCGTCGTACACCCTGGGATGACAATGTCCGCCCTCAGGATAGATCGCGTCCGAGATCAGGCTGCACGTTTCCTCTTTCAGAAAATCAATCAGATCTTCTTCACACCCGTAGGTATCCAGCATGGCCGGTTCGCATTCTTCCTCAAGCAGTATGTCATACAGTGTGTCATAAGGATCCTGCTGCAAATTCTTCGCGATCCCGGCAATACTGCAGCCTTCGAACGGTTTGAACCTGCCCGATTCCAGTCCGATCGGCGCTATATTCTCAAAGCCGGCCAGTTCCACGATATTCTCGAACCGGTTCGACGGTGTTTTAAGTGCCTTCGTAATCTGTTCGCGCTTCCGTCCATCCTTCAGATCCTCCAGAAGCTTCCTGGTTCCGCCGCTCTGAAAGCCGGGCGGGATCAGGTGCACCAGCTGCGTGGATCCGGTGATATATGGATAGGCATCCATCGTGACATCAAGGCCATTGTCAATTGCTTCTCTGATCAGCTCCCGTTCTCTTGCGCAGGTAACTCTCCAGTTTCTTCTGCCGATACATTTCATATGGCTCA
>ONVT01000012.1 GCA_900321365.1 uncultured Eubacteriales bacterium
CCCCGCCTGCGCCGGCCTACAGCCGCATCATTCTCTCCAGAAGTATCACATCCAGAATCCGGGGGACATTTTCGGCAGCAAACGCGGCGGTCTCTTCACGAATCTGAGCAATGATCCGGACGACCTCATCCTCATTTCTCCAGAGAGTGTTGACCCACTGGCAGATCTGTTCGCAGTCACAAGGCTTGTTCTGAAAACGTGCCTTTCTATAGTCTTCGACGACCGGCAGGTTACTGATCATGCTGAGCCTTTCAAAATAATCCTCCCGCATCCGGTCTTCGACCTTTTTCCAATTGATCCGCTCCTGGTCATCTTTGGACAGTTGTGTCCGGGCAAGTTTCTTCAGGGTGTCGGTCATATGGCGGAGCACGGTAATCAGGTTTCCCTTCATGGCACCGGAGTATGCCGAAATGGACTGCATTGTCGCCAGTGCTGCTGCCTTTCGCAGATTGGCTTCGAATCGTTCGATTGCCGGAGCAGTTAATTCTTCACAAAGATGTGTGTACCTCTTCCAGTCGATTCCTTCCATTGTGTTCTGCGTCCTTTCAGATCCATGGTTTCTGTCAGGTGGTATTATAACGCATTCTGCCTGAAACGTCACTCGCGCAAATAGCCACAGCTGCACACAGCCGCACAGCCGCAACCGGCTTTGATCCTTTGAAGGTACATGGTCTCGATCCCCGAAACTGAAAAAACCACAGCCGCAATTGACTGTGGTTCTCAGGAGCAGGGGTACAAGGATTCGAACCTTGAAATGACGGAGTCAGAGTCCGCTGCCTTACCGTTTGGCTATACCCCTTTATTTACTTCCTCGAACATTCACTTTCGTTCGGGCTTTCGCCCTCGCATTGCCCGAGACGAGAGTCATTATAACCGCTTCGCGGCATCATTGCAAGTATATTTTTTTCATGTGAGATTTTTCATGCTTTCTCATGATGAATGTTTACACCAGACAAAAAAAACGCTTATAATGCAGACAAAGGAGGCGTATGTCCATGAGCACAATGAAACTTACACTTCTCACAGATTTTTATGAGCTGACGATGATGCAGGGGTATTTCAAGACGGGGCGGAATCCGAAGGTCGTATTTGACGCATTTTACAGAAGCAACCCGGACGGCGGCGGATACGCGATCTGCGCAGGGCTCGAGCAGGTGATCGACTACGTGAAGAATCTCACGTTTGATAAAGATGACATCGATTATCTCAGAACCACAGGGACATTTGACGAGGACTTCCTTGATTATCTGCTGCATTTCCGGTTCACCGGCGACCTCTGGGCAATCCCGGAGGGAACCGTGGTCTTCCCGAAGGAGCCGCTCATCAAGGTGATCGCGCCCATCATGGAGGCGCAGCTGGTGGAGACTGCTCTTTTGAATATTGTAAATCACCAGTCTCTGATTGCCACGAAGGCGGCGCGGGTCTGCTACGCCGCGCAGGGCGGGGCGGTCATGGAGTTCGGGCTTCGCCGCGCGCAGGGGCCGGACGCGGGCACCTACGGCGCGAGGGCGGCAATGATCGGCGGCTGTATGGGCACGTCAAATGTGCTGACCGGCCAGCTTTTCGATGTTCCGGTCCTCGGCACGCACGCCCACAGCTGGATCATGAGCTTCCCGAGCGAGTATGAAGCATTTTGCACGTATGCAAGGCTGTACCCGGACAATTGCACTCTGCTGGTCGATACTTATGATACGCTGCGCTCCGGCGTTCCGAATGCCATCCGGACATTCCGGACAATGCAGGAGGAGGGCATCGTACTCAAAAAATATGGAATCCGGCTGGATTCCGGCGACCTGGCCTATATGTCGAAGAAGGCGCGTGCCATGCTGGACGAGGCGGGGTTCCCGAACGCGACGATCACGGCCAGTTCGGACCTGGACGAGTACCTGATCCAGTCGTTGATGGCGCAGAGGGCGGCGATCAACGCGTGGGGGGTCGGGACAAACCTGATCACATCGAAGGACACGCCTGCATTTGGCGGGGTTTACAAGCTTGCGGCGATTGAGGACGAGAACGGGAAGCTGATTCCGAAGATCAAGCTTTCGGACAATACCGAGAAGATAACCAATCCGGGCAGCAAGAAGATCTACCGGATTTATGACAGGCAGTTCCACAAGATCCGCGCGGATCTGATCTGCCTGGACGACGAGGAGTACGACGCCAGCCAGGACCTGATTCTGTTTGATCCGCGGGAGACGTGGAAAAAGACGAAGCTTAAGGGCGGCTCTTATGAGATGCGCGAGCTTCTGAAGCCGATCTTCCTGAATGGTGAATGTGTCTATGAATCGCCTTCGGTTATGGAAATCCGTGATGTGTGTACGAGCGAGAAGGAGTCCCTGTGGGATGAGACGAAGCGGTTTGTGAATCCGCATGAGATGTATGTGGATCTGTCGGAGCGGCTGTTCCGGATCCGCGCCAAGCTTCTCGAGGAGATGAGCATGCAGCAGCTGGCGCAGGGGTGAGAGGGAGAGACGTAAACTGAGATCTGGCGCAGACTATTGAAGAGGCGCGGCAAGGTTTGCGCCTTCTGGAAGTTCACGCCGCAAACCAAGGCGCAAAACCTGAAGGAACTGACAGCTTCGTAGGCCGCGGAAGTTTTCATAAGCCACGGCACCCCGCAGCTGACGCTGCGGGGTGCCTCTCATCTTTCCATTTTGTCAGGGAACTCCCAAAAAACCTCCAAAACGTTTCCAGAACCTTCCGGCGACTCAAGCTGCTGCGTCTTTCTCATTCAATCTCGCAGATCCATCCTTCCGGAGCCTCAAGGCGGCCCATCTGGATGCCGGTCAGCGTGTCGTAAAGCTTCTTCAGAACCGGCCCCATGTCGTCCATGCCACTCGGCAGGTCGTAGTTGGTGCCGTGATCATGAATCCTGCCCACCGGCGAAATAACCGCCGCTGTCCCACAAAGCCCGCATTCCGCGAACTCACCCCTGCGGACCTCGTCAAACAGGACCTCGCGCTCCTCCACCTGCATGCCAAGAATCTCCCTGGCGATGTAAACCAGGCTTCTGCGCGTGATGGACGGCAGGATGCTTCCACTCTTCGGAACGACCAGCGTTCCGTCCTTCCTGACAAGGAGGACATTTGCGCCGCCTGTCTCCTCGATTTTCGTGCGCGTCGCCGGATCCAGGTAAAGATTCTCGTCGAAACCCTTCCTGTGGGCGTCCATGATCGGATACAGGCTCATCGCATAGTTCAGGCCTGCTTTGATGTGTCCCGTGCCGTGCGGCGCGGCGCGGTCAAAATCAGAGATCCGGATCGTGATCGGCTTCACGCCGCCCTTGAAATAAGGTCCGACCGGCGTCGTAAAGATCCTGAACTGGTACTCATCCGCGGGCTTCACGCCGATGACGGGGTTGCTTCCGAACATAAAGGGGCGGATATAGAGCGTGGCACCGCTGCCATAAGGCGCGACCCATGCCGCGTTCGCCTTCACAACCTTCCGGATCGCCTCGACCCACTGATCCACCGGATAGACCGGCATCTCCAGCCGCTCACAGGAATCCTTCATGCGCTGCGCATTCAGGTCCGGGCGGAATGTCACGATGCGGCCGTCCTCGGTCGTATAAGCCTTCAGCCCCTCGAAGCAGGACTGGGAATACTGAAGCACGCCCGCGCACTCGCTGATCACAACCTGATCATCACCGGTCAGCGCTCCCTCGTCCCAGCTGCCGTCCTTGTAGCTGGCAACAAACCGGTAGTCCGTCTTCATATAACCAAAGCCCAGCGACGACCAGTCAATCTGTTTCTTCTCTCCCATAATCTGTTCCTGCCTTTCCCAATCTTTCCTGTAAAATGACCTCGTAAAGAGTTTACCACTTTACAGGGCACATCACAACCGATTGTAATTGCGTTTCCGGGCGCTTTGCCTTATAGTAAAGATGTATAAGCAAATCCATGCACCTGCTCGGTGCATCTGTCAATTGACATTTGAGAGGATTCCTGAAAAACATAACCCTTCAGGAAGCAGACATACGCTCAAACAGGGAAAAACAGACACAAAAAAAGACCTGGACCAGGAAAACCGGTAATACTCACAGAGATAACAATTTCGGGGGGATTCAGTCGCGATGCGGAAGAAACAACCTAAGCGAATACAGCGGTCTGCGGCGGCGCTCATTTCGGCGGCGGCGATTCTTGCCGGCGGCGCGGCGGTGTCCGCGGACGACGACATCATGTTTGACCCCGAAGCCTCCAGCTACGATGACGGCGGCGGTTCGGGGGGCTCGATCGGCTCGATCGACGCTTCCGACAGTGGTTTCCTGATCGAGGACACCGGCGACGACGTCCAGTACAATGCGGGCGTGCCGATGGATACACTGCAGGACGCCATGGAGGCGGGCGACCAGAAGCTGCTCGACAAGATCGCGAGCCTCGGCGCGCTGACCGGCAGCACGACCTCCTCTGGCTCCGGCATCGGCGGCGGGGGCGCCTACCGCGGCATGGATGACGAGGACGAGGACGACGAGTCCTACTACGACCTGCATCTCGACGAAGGCGACGCCGATGAGGTCCAGTCGGAGGCGCTGAATGAAAGCCCCGGCCCGCTGATCGCCGCGAGCCGTGACCGCATTCAGGAGTACCTCGACGCGATGACAGAGGTGGAGAGCCCAACCGGCTCAGATGGTGAACTGACCGTCGCCTCCTACATCGAGACGAAGATGGGCGAGCTGGGCTACACGGTCCAGGAGCAGGCGTTCCACGAAGGCGTGCTGAATGAGGACGGGATTGACGCCCCCGGCGTTAATATCCTCGCCGAGCGCGGCGCGAATTCGCAGACAAACCGGAAGAAGGACATCTTTCTGGTGGTCACGCATTATGATTCGAAACGTTCCCCCGATGAAGATGATCCCTTCGCAAATGACAAGTCGGGCGCGGCGGCCCTGATCGAGACCGCGCGCATTCTGGCGGAAGTCGTGACGGACACCGACGTCTGCTTCCTCTTCCTGTCCGGGCAGGAGGACGGCGGGTACGGCGCGCAGAATTTCTTTGCGGCACTGAGCGAGGAGAACCTCGCGCGCATTTCCGGCGTGCTGAGTGTGGAGCGCGTCGGGTACGATTCGGACACGCCATACGTACTCAAGACGCTGACCGGCGAGAGCAATTCGCTCGGGGACATTGTGCAGCAGCTCGGCCTGACAAATGACGCCCAGATTGCCCAGCGCGAGGCGGAGGCATCTTCGGAGGAAGAGCTGACCTGGGTGCCTGTCGGGCAGAGTTCGGACGGCTACATCGACGAGAAGACGGCGGCGCAGATCGCCGCCGCGCAGGGCGATGCGTCGTACGGCGAGGAAAATGCCATCTCCATCGATACGAACGAATACCTCGAGGAAGGCGCCGGGACGACTTCGGCCGGGGAGGAAACGCTTCCAGGTGGTGGGACAGCCGGAGATGGAATGCCGGCGGATGGAAGCGTTGCCGGGGATGGAATGCCGATGGATGGATCTGGCGAGGATTTCATGCTTCTTGATGAGACAGAGGCTGAGCCGGTTCCGATGCCCAGCCCGTGGAGCTACCTGAAAGACAGCCCCCCGACCCTGGAGAGCCTGACCGAAGCATCCTTCCCGTCGGTTACGGTCAGTCAGTACATGCCTGAACTCGACGCTGCAAGCTACGAAGAAACAAAAGCGCTCGGCCTCGCGGATACCACGCTGGAAGCGGCCCAACAGGCAGCCGCGGAGGCTGCGGGAGCTTACTCTGAAGACAACGCTATCGGCGCGGAAGCCGCCGGTACGGACGGTACTGATGCAGGAAGCG
Source organism: uncultured Eubacteriales bacterium (assembly GCA_900321365.1). The sequence continues at coordinate 5,760 of ONVT01000012.1, forward strand.
CCAGCACGGACGGCGTGCCGGAGGATGCCATACAGATTCAGGATTCGAACATGACCGGGTCTGCGGACGAAACCCTGCTGATGGAAGATGGCACCTACATGGAGATGCCGGAAGGGGATGCCAGCCTGGAAGTGTCAGAAGGGGACACCAATCTGGAAATGCCGGAAGGTAGTGCCGGTTTGGAGAATCCTTCGCCGGATGCCATCCCGATGGACGCGATTCCTTCGGAACTCGATGAATTCATCGACATCCCTGTCGTAAATGCCACTCTTGTCGCGGACACGACGAATGTCATCGCCGCCGCACTGGCACAGATTATGGATCCCGCGACCTGAGAATAGATTCGTATTCATAATACCACAATACACTTTCTTTACAATCATTTTGTTGCCCAATTTCAAGTCCTGGTTTCATGGCTGAAGTTAAAGGAGAATTCCAGTATCATGGAGGAATCTGGATATTCCTCTTTTTCCGGGTTTCATGTCCTGATTTCAAGCAAAGAAAAAGAGCAGGAAGTTCCTGCTCTGCTGTCAGATCACTATGAGTCAATCTCAGCCACCAGCCCGCTGCTTACTGCAAGTCTTTTTCAGCCAATGACCCGCAGCTCACTGCGGGTCATTTTCAATGAATTCCTTATAGATCGCGCGTATTGCCCGTTTGAAGTCCTCGTTCTGCACACCGACGATAATGTTCAGCTCGCTTGACCCCTGGTCGATCATCTTGATGTTGATGCCGGCGCCGGCGAGCGCGGTACACAGACGGCCCGCGGTACCGCGGGCATTTTTCATGCCGCGGCCGACGATGGCGACAAGCGCCAGATCCGACTCCAGATACAGGTTGTCCGGGTTGACGGCCCTGTGGAGCCCGGCAATCACGTCCTGCTCCTTGTCAGCGAACTCCTCCTGGTGTACCAGGACAGAGAAGGTGTCAATACCCGAAGGCGTATGCTCGAAAGAAATATTGTTTTCTTCGAAAACCTGGAGCACGCGCCGGCCGAAACCGATCTCCGAATTCATCATGGCCTTATCGATGGTTACCGAACAGAAGCCCGTCCTGCCGGCAATGCCCGTGATGACGTGGCGCGGGCTGCGCACGGTGGACTCCACGATCAGGGTGCCATTGTCGTCGGGGCGGTTGGTGTTCCGAATGTTGATCGGGATCCCCTCCGCGCGGACCGGGAAGATCGCGTCCTCGTGAAGGACGGACGCACCCATGTAGGAGAGCTCGCGCAGCTCCCTGTAGGTGATCGTCTCGATGACCTCCGGGTTCTCGATGATGCGTGGATCGCATGCAAGACATCCTGAAACATCCGTCCAGTTCTCATAGACATTTGCGCGTACTGCCCGTGAAATGATCGAGCCTGTGATATCGGAGCCGCCTCTCGAGAAGGTCTTGATGCTCCCGTCCGGCATTGCTCCGTAGAATCCGGGGATGACAGCCATACTGACATTTCTCAGACGCTCGCGACAGACGTCATTTGTGAGCGTCGGATCGAAATTTCCATGAGCGTCGAACAGTATCACTTCTTTCGCATCGATGAACTTGCATCCGAGATAGTTCGCCAGGACGATTCCGTTCAGGTACTCTCCGCGGCTGGCTGCATAGTCGCGCCCCGCTCTCCTGCGAAAATAATCTTCTATCACCGCGAATTCTTCATCCAGTGACAAGTCCAGTCCCAGCCCGTCAATGATCTCCTGATACCGGTCCGCAATCCTGTGGATGTCCTCACTGATATCCCGGCCCTCGGAGGCCTTGTCATAGCACCGGTATAACAGATCGGTGACTTTCGTATCGTCCGAATAGCGTTTGCCGGGCGCGGACGGGATAATGTATTTCCTGTCCGGATCCGACCGGATGATATCTCCGACCTTCGCCATCTGTTCCGCGCTGGCCAGCGAACTGCCGCCGAATTTGGTTACCTTCAGCATATTCTGCCCTGTCTTTCCTGAATCGTGTTTTCCCTGTTTTATGAATCTATCACGTCCGCCATTGTGTAAAGCCTGGCTGGCTTTCCGGCGAGATATCTGGCGGCCGCCAGCGCGCCCTTCCCGAAGATGCTCCTCGAGTAGGCCACGTGGTGGAACTCGACCAGCTCGTCCGTCCCGGCGAAAATGACCTCGTGCGTCCCGGGAATGTTGCCGCCGCGGACCGCGCTGATACCGATCTCCTTCGGACGGCGCTTCTCCAGCCTCTGCGAGCGGTCAAAGGTAAACTCATATGCGTCCCCCAGCCCCTCGTTGATGCTTTCTGCCAGTGCAAGAGCGGTGCCGCTGGGCGCGTCTTTCTTCTGGTTGTGGTGGCGCTCGACGATCTCGATATCGAAGCCTTCCGATGCAAGCTTTGCCGCCGCCTCGCGCACCAGCTTCAGCAGGAGGTTGACGCCGATGGACATATTCGCAGACCGAAGAATGGCGATCTGTTTCGAATCTTCACCGATCCGCCTGATCTGCTCTTCGGAAAGCCCGGTGGTGCAGACCACAACAGGAATCTGGTGCGCCACGGCGTAGTCCATCATCGTATCGAAAACCTTCGGTGAGCTGAAGTCGACAATCACGTCCGCTATTTCGCTCACTTCGTCAAAGCCTGCGTGCACCGGATAA
>ONVT01000006.1 GCA_900321365.1 uncultured Eubacteriales bacterium
TGTCCGGAGTACGTGGATGAACTGGTAACCATCGACTCTCTGAAGGAGGTTCTTCCGAGGGCCGATATTATCGCAATGGTGCTTCCTGGCGGAAAAGCGACGGAGCATCTCATCGATGAGGAAGCGTTCTCTATGATGAAGGACGGCGCGTGTATCCTGAACTGCGGCCGCGGAGGGGCGATCGATCCGGATGCGCTGATGCGCGCGCTTGACAGCGGAAAGATCCGCGGCGCGGCGCTGGATGTGACACAGCCCGAACCTCTCCCGAAGGATCATCCCCTGTGGGATTACAGCCAGGTACTGATTACGCCGCACACCGCAGGCTGGTGGCAGCTGGAGGAGACGCTGAACCGGGCAGTGGCAATCTGCGGAGAAAACCTGCGCGCATTTTCAAAGGGAGAACCCTACACTCACGTCGTAGACCGCAAACTTGGATACTGACATTGTCTGTACGGACTGCGCAGGATGCATAAGATATTTATCAAGTGCACATGTCCTGAGGATCTGCCGGAAAGGAGTCATAAAGGATGGCGAAAAAGAAGAAGAGCAGGATTGACCGGATCATGGACACCCTGAAGGAAATGCTTCCGGAAGGAATGGTTCCGGATTCCTATCTCCGGGAAGTGATTGAGGAGAACGACGACTTTGCCGATACTGACGCCGAGACGATGGCGGAGATCAAGATCCAGCTGCTTGAGGAGGCAGGTGCCGATCTTCCGATGACCCGTGCCGAGGCGGAGACTTATCTGTATGATTCGATCAGCCAGGAGCAGTGGGACAGCATCAGCCATGAGGATCAGGCCCTGACAAGCCAGGTAAAGCTGATTGAGGATTCCTATGACAAGACGCTGCTGCAGATTATCCGGGAGATGCCTCTTGTCCCTGTTTCCAGGATGCTAAGCTCGATCGTGGCAGGCTACCTGCGGGAAAATGGTGTGGAAGTAACTCCCGAAAAAGAGGAGGAGATTACGGCCGAACTGATTCATTCGCTCGGCTCGAGTTTTTCGGATCTTGCCATGCAGATGCTTTCCGGTCTGGATGATGACGGGGAATATGAACCGGGCCCTGACTGGGAAGACCTGGGGATAAGCTTTGATGATCTTCCTTTTCCGCAGGAGGACACCCGGCAGACAAAGAAAGAGCCGGATCACTCCAGGAGGAGAAGCCGCATCACAAAGTTTCCCGGGAAGAAATGATCCGTGGCTACAAGTCACGGTTCCGCAGCCGTGCGGGTGGAGGGAACGTGAACTGTAACGATCCATGAAAATTCATCCCGCTATAGCTTGAAAACCGTATGCGGTTCCGATATACTGCAGTTAACCTTACTTGATTGAATTTCATATCTTTACATCGCTCTGACGGCAAGGCTGCGTCCCAAGCCGGAATAGCGGCAGAAAGAATCTGCGCGCTCTCAGGGCGCGCATTTTATTATGTTTAAGAGGTGACAATGTTAAAACTTGCACTGTACGGAAAAGGCGGAATCGGAAAGTCGACGATGACCGCGAACCTCGCGGCGGCCTTCGCCACTCTTGGAAAGAGAGTCATCCAGATCGGATGTGATCCCAAGGCAGATTCCACGATTAACCTGCTGGGCGGAAAAGCCGTCGAGCCGGTCATGGATTACCTGCGCGACAAGGATGCGTATCCGGAGGATTACCGCCAGATCAGCGCGGAAGGTTTCGGGGGCGTTCTGTGCATCGAGACCGGAGGGCCGACTCCGGGACTGGGATGCGCGGGACGAGGAATCATCGCGACGTTCCAGCTGCTGGAGGAGCTGAAGCTGTTTGAGCATTGGAAGCCGGACGTTGTTCTGTATGATGTACTCGGGGATGTGGTTTGCGGAGGTTTCGCTGCCCCGATCCGTGAAGGATATGCCCAGAAGGTTCTGATCGTAACGAGCGGAGAGAAGATGGCGCTGTACGCGGCGGATAACATAAACCGCGCCGTGAAGAACTTTGAGGACCGCAGCTATGCCAGGGTTCTGGGACTGATCCTGAATCACAGGAATGTGGAGAATGAGACACAGAAGGTGCGCTCATTCGCGGAGGAAAGAGGACTTGAAATCGTGGGAGAGATTCCCAGGAGTGATGACATCATCCGTTTCGAGGAGGAGGGGAAGACGGTCATCGAGGGAAACCCGGATCTTGAAGTCAGCAGGATATTCCTGGATCTGGCAAATAAGCTTATCCTGTCCGGATCAGATGGATAAGGCGCAGCGCGAAA
>ONVT01000023.1 GCA_900321365.1 uncultured Eubacteriales bacterium
GGCATCTTCAGCAGATCGCGCGCCTCCTGCAGGCGGTTTCTTGCGCTGAAATTGGTGTAGATGGGCTCCGGCTGTTCCATCTCCTTCAGCCAGAATTCGTGGTCCTTCAGCATGGCCTTGCTGTTGTTTTCATATGCCAGATCGAGCTTCAGCTGCTCCAGGTAGCTGCGGGGATCTTTGGGAGGATCGATATTCTCCTCCGTAAATGCCTTTGAGCAGTAGAGCTGCAGCACATAGCTGTAGAAGCCGATGATGGACGAGGAGTCCATGGTCATGTGATGGACCTTCATGTAGATGCCAGTGTAGTGGTCGGGCATGCGGATCATCCGGATCTCATTCATGGGATTCCCGGCCATGTCAATCGGGATGCGGCTCCATCTGCGCATCTCATCGTGGGCGTCTTCTTCTTTCCAGTCCCTGAAATCCACCACAGGGATGTCTCTGTCCTCCGTGGGTACCAGGTACTGATACAGCTGCCCTTCCTCATCGGTGTGGAAGCGGAGACGCATGGCCTCGTACTTCTCATATCCCTGGTAAATGCACTCCTTCAGCACGTCAAAATCAACCTGATCATACTGAAGATAGAAGCCTGTGCAGATGTTCAGCAGTTCCTTCCGGTTGCAGGCATTTACCGTGTAGTAATGGATCCGCTGTGCTGCCGTCAGGGGATATGCCTGCACGACGGCGCCGCCTAAATTTAACTCCTTCATTGATACCTTTACCTCCTTTGCCGCATGGTGGGATTCTTTTCCTGTTCTGTCTGACGGGATTCTGTACTGCCTGATGTTCTATACTGTCTGACTATAATCTAATCTATAAATCCATATTACACAATCCCGGAAAACAATCTTGTTTTCGCCGTACAGGTGGATATTTTTTCACAAACGAAAAGCCTCCCTTTCGCTAAGATGGACTCACGATAAGGGAGGCAGACGGAAACTGCATTGGAACTGTTTTGGAGCAGATCCTTACTTTTTCGTATAATTCACCGCGTCAAGAAATCTCACCATACCCGGAACAGGCGCCGCGTTTTCCTCCATTCCCGTATCACCAAGCCTTACGATCTTGTTTTTCCCGTGGTAATCGCTTCCTGCCGTAACATACAGGTGATACCGGTCCGCCATTTCCAGCATCTGATTGATGAGCTTTGGCGCAAAGCCGGAATAGAACGCTTCCACGCCCTGCAGTCCGAACCCTGTCAGCCGCTTCAGGCGCTCTTCCATCTCCTGGCCGATCACGAGCTGATCCCCGCTGCCATAGAACGGATGGGCAAGCACCGGGATTCCTTTTCCGGCAAGGATTCCGGAGATGGCCTCCTCCGGGCTCAGGTATTCATTTCTGATACGCAGCTTGTCAATGTAGTCGATGATGGCTTCCTCTTTGGTTGCGGCATATCCGTACTTCACCATGAGGTTGCCGATATGGGGCTTCCCGGGGTTATCCATGGCCAGAAGCTTCTGAAGCTCTTCCTGGGGAAACACAAAGCCGAACTCGTTTTTGATGAAATCGAGCCTGGCCGTCACCTTTTTCATGCGAAGGCTGTGGCCCTTATCAACAAGGGCTTTGATTGCAGGCAGATCGGGATCGTACCCATATCCCAGAATATGATAGGAGCCCTGGTCATCCTTGCACGAGAATTCCACTCCGCAGATAAATGCCGGATCATCTTCCTTCAGAAGGCTTTGGATGATTCCGCACCCCTTCTCCGCGTCATGATCAGTCAGGGAGAACAGTCCGATCCCTGCCTGTTTTACACGGGAAATGATCTCCCCTGGGGTATCGCTTCCATCCGATACGGCAGAATGCATATGCAGGTCGATTTTACCGTTGATGTCCATGAGAATACTACACCTCATTTTTCATGATGCCAAAAGCGCCCCTCTGCGGTCAGTTCCCTGCCGCATAACAGCTTACAGATCTCGCCCGGCGTCTTTCATGTCCGCCGTATTCCGGCGAATGCGTCTTTCTCTTGACATCATACAGGCCGGTATCCGCCTCCGTGATCAGTTCAAAGAGCTGGTCATAATTCCCGACGGATCCGCGGGCATGTCCGATGCTGAGAGAGATCCTGTTTCCGGAAACAGCCGGGGCAGAGAAGGAACAGGTATCCTCCGGGTGAAGCTGCTCCTGCTCACCCAGCACAAGAAACTCATCACCGCCGTAACGATAGCAGCGGTTATCCGGAAACAGTGCCCTGATCCTGCGCGCTGTCTCCCTTAATACACGGTCGCCGGCAGTATGTCCGTATGTATCATTGATCTCTTTGAAATAATCGATGTCGATCATAAATACGGACAGCGTTTTTCCGACTACGTCAAGAGCATCCTCATCCAGGGCCCTGCGGTTTCTCAGACCCGTAAGTCCGTCATGCCGCGTGGTATATTCCAGCATCTCGTTGCCCTTCTTCAGACGGACCGTCTTCTCTGAACTCCGGATCTGTGAGTGGTACCGGACCACCATCCCTGCCATCGATACAAGCGCAAGGACAATGAAGTTGAGAATGTTGATTCCGGCGGCGCCGTCCACGGAATAAATCACGGCGTACATAAGGATATAGACCCCGCATGTCAGCAGCGTGCTGATCCAGGGACTGAGCGGAATAAAACACACCATCATCAGCTCGACAGCGAAAAATGTGAGTATCTGCTCTCCCCTGATATAGTGCCGCCATGAAACCACAACTGCCCAGAGCGAGAGAATCAGATAATAGGAAACCTTGAACAGCGTGACTTTCCACGTGGATATTTCCCCCTTGTTCAGTATCCTCCGGGCGCCCAGGTGTGCCGTGATACAAACCGCTATGCAGAACAGGACGCTTAATGCGCTGGTCCATGACTCCCGGTCAAAGGGTGCCCTGGTTGCCGTGAAGTATCCCAGTGCAATCAGTTCAAACAAGGCTACCGCAAAGGACAGTTGATATATGTTTTTTATGCTCTCTGTATTGATCTCTTTCTGCACCGATTTCCCGATCCTGGGAAACAGGTATCGTTTTATTGTCTTCATCCCCAATTGTTTTATCTACGCCCCCTCAGACAGCAGGGCTTCCCCCTTTACAGACTTCTTCTCCTTTTTTCTTTTCGAAGTCCACATTATAATCTAATCAGCCATTCCGTGCAACTCCCCATTTTAAAATTCACTTTATGTTCATCTTCTGGCTGTCCATCTTCTGCTCCGTGATCGCGGAGTTGACAGCACTTTTTCATAATCTCTTTTTCGGGCTATGAAAGGCTTTTTTGCCGGGTACAATCGGAGGAAAAGACAAACAAGATTCATAAGTTATTTCTGAACAGATCCTTCGTTTTTTAGTTCTCCGGAAAAGTCAGAAAGCCAGTGTGTCCAGTTTCTCTGACAGTTCAGAGATTTTTTCGATATAGCGGCGTATGAGTTTCCTGTCCAGCTCATCCACATTTGTCTTCTTGTGGACCTTGTTGATCATCCGGATATAGCAGAGAAATGCCGCTTTTTCCTTCACTTCCCTGAGTAGGTTTTCATCTGCCGTATCCAGGTAATACTTCAGGAAACAGTCGAAAAACTTCTTCGCGGTCTCATAGGAGAATCCCATGAACTTTTCGACAACCGACGGATCATCGTTCCCCAGCACCACATAGAAGTAATACAGGTCACTGATTTCCACGATCGGATGGCCTGTGGCGATCCGGTCCATGTCTATGAGGAGCGGCTCTTCCCTGTACAGGAAAACATTTGATGTATGGAAATCCCCATGGACCAGCGTACCGACGGAAGGAAGTGTCTCAATCAGTTTCATGCATTTTTCTGTGAGCGGTTCATCCTCAAGCGCGATTCCTCCATGGACATAGCCAAGCAGTCTTCCGGAAGCCTCCGGGAACCCTTCCTCTTCCGTAACCGTGATGTCGTGAATCGTATGGGCCAGCTGCGACATGATGAGGGCGAAGACCTCCACTCGTTCCGGATTTCTTGCAATGTGGTCAGAGATGGTTTCCGCGTCCAGCAGCTCATACATGGCCCCGTACTGGTTTCCAACTTCTGCCCCCGATCTCTGATCGGGGGAGCCCGCCGGCTTTGAGGCATCAGAGGAATCCGTATGGATTCCTTCCTTATCTGCCCCCGATCTCTGATCGGGGGAGCCCGCCGGCTTTGAGGCATCAGAGGAATCCGTATGGATTCCTTCCTTAACAACGGATACAATCCCGAAAGAGATCGCCGTCGGAATTCCCAGGACAAATGCCTTCCTGCTGAGCGCCACCTCCCGCTCCACATCACTGTACGTGTTGTTGTGGTTGAAAACCTTTACGATCAGCTCGTCGTTATAGCGGTACACTGTCCCCTTGGCGCCCCAGCCAAGCACCCTGCAGCCATCGACAGAGACCTCCCTGTACTTCCGGTACCTGGTCTTTTTCACGTCAAATGTTCCGGGCCAGATGAAATTAATATGCTTGATGAACTCCTTGAACGCGCCGGTTTTGTTCAGCTGGAGCTCAACAATCTCCGCAACAGAGCTGTAGTACCAGCACTGCAGGGCAGGGTCGCTCTGATTCAGCATGGTCCATAATTCCGCTTCTTTTTCCGAGAAGATCCCTGCCAGGGACCGGATATTCGCGAGCTTGTCGGCAAGCCACAGCATCTGCACCCCGATATCCTCGCTGTTCTTCAGGACAAGCAGGGATTCCTCTTTCCGCCTCTTCCAGGTCGTGACCCTGTCCTCGTCCGGATATTTATTCTCCGATCCCGAGTCAACGAGCTCGGCCACTCTTTTTCCGAAACGCTTTTCAATCTCCGCCAGAGTGCCGTCGGTATCTTCCACAATATCATGCAGGATCCCGGCGGAAATGACCTCCTCATCATCCGTCATGGTGGACAGGATCTGCGCCACTTCAATCGGATGCAGGATATAGGGATTGCTCTGGAATTTCCGGACTTTCCCCTGATGCATAATCGTTGCGTAGATGATCGCTTCTTCCAACATTTTCATCATAAGTGTTTCCCTGCCTGATATTCTTTCAGTCCCCGTTGTGCAGAGTAAGCTGCGGGAACGGTACCTCGATTCCATTTCTCCGGAACATCATGTAGACTTTCCGGTTGACCGCCCGTGTCACGCGGGGACGATATGCCTCGTGGCACCTGGCCTTGACCAGAAGCGCCACGCCGTTGTCATCCAGTCGCCGCACGCCCAGGTAAACCAGGTCGCCGATCATCTCCGGGATTCTGCCGTCCGGCGTCTTAAGCTCTTCTATAAGCAGCTTCTCCACCCTCTCCAGATCCTCTTCATAGCAGATCTGGTATTCCAGGAAAAGGTTTGCCAGATGCGCCGACATATGGACGACATTCTGGATCTCTTTGTTCGGTATGATCTTGATGTCCTCGCTGTCGACATTATAGATCTTTGTCATCCGCACGCCGAGGTCCTCCACGATTCCCCTGAAGTCCCCGACTTCAATCATGTCTCCCACCTGGACATTTCCCTCCACCAGAAGGAACACGCCGGCAATGATATCGCCCACAAGGCTGTTGGCTCCGATGCCGATCACCACCGACACAACCCCGGCCGATGCCAGCAGCGTTGCCGGATCCATTCCGAAGTAGACCAGGCATCGGAAGCCGATAAAGAAAACGATCACATAGGATCCCAGGCTTACCAGCATCCTGACGACGGTTTCCGTCCTGACCGAAACCATCTTTGTCATCAGGCCCGTGAACCTGCGCAGCAGGAACAGGATCAGCCCGCCTTCAAGTATGATGATCAGAGAAGCGGTCAGCGCAAACACATTCAGACCATGCTCCCAGTTTCCGCTCAGGACATATTCCAGCACACTTTCACTGGCAGCGTCGCGGCGGAAATAGCGTATCGCAATGAGCAGTGCCGCAAAGAGCGCGGCACCGAATATAAGATTGCGGAAAACCTTATGCTCTGTTGTCTTTTCCTGCGGCGTCCGGGTCGCCTCCGGCTCAGTCTCGCCTTCCTCCCGGGGACAGGTATACAGCCACAGGCCGGCCAGAAGCAGAAGGGCAAACGCCGCAACGGCCGCTGTCACGGATACCGGCAGCCGCTGCTGAAGCAGTTTCGAGTCCCGGATCGTGAGATAGATCAGGTTGTTCCCATACTGTCCCGTCACCGCGTAATAAGTGTCTTTATTCAGCTGGATGTACTTGCAGAGATTGTCCTGAAGGTCGCTCTCTTTCAAACCATAATTCAGCGCATTTTTCCCGATCAGGGAGGTGTCGGGATGCCACGTGAACTTCCGGCTGTCCGGGTCCACCGCAAAGACAAACCCGCCTTCTCCGGGCTGGACCATTGCCAGTGTGCCGCTCAGATTGTTGTACATCTGAACCATTCCAATAATAGTCAGATTGTACTCAGCGTTGAGATAACCGGTAATACTGCCGTTCTCCCCCGTAAGCGGTATCGTGACGCTGACATTATCCAAAATCGGGAGAGCAGAGCCCATCGTGGGAGCCATAAGATCTGCATCGTCTTCCTCCCCGGATGCGCCTGTTTCACCTGCTGATTCTGTATTGACATCACCCGGTGAATACGAGGAAGTAGCAGCTACCACATTTCTGTCGCCATCCATGACTGCCAGGTTCTCCAGCCCCAGAATATCCTTCAGAATCTCCAGTGTCTGTTCTGTCGTTTCCTCCGGGTGTTTCTCCATATACCATTCGGCCAGCTTTACCAGTTTCTCATTGCCGTCTGTATATAACTGCCGGATTGCTCTCATCAGGGATTCCTGCGCCTTCAGGCCGTTCTCAATCTGTTCCATCTGTACGTTGCTGTTCTTTGCCCAGTCACTCATCAGGTAAAGTGTCTGCAGATAGAAGGAACTCAGAAAGATGACGATCGTGCTGAAAACCGTGAAGATCAGGAGCTTTGTCTTCCGGCCGCTTTCCGGTCTCTGCCGCACGAAAGGAAGGAACCTGGTTCCGGCTGTGGCCTTCTTCCGTTTCAAAAGCAGAACAGCGTAGTATACAAGGTCAGCGGTCAGAACCCCGAACAACAGCCACAGCAGAAGGCCGGTCATCCTTCTGCCGCGTGTCAGCTCTTCGGCCGGGACCGCACACACGACCCACGCATCCTGCGCGCTGAAATACACGGGATACAGATACATATCCTGTCCGTTCACTTTCTCCCGGACAAATTCTCCGTCCCTGATCTTGTCCAGATCCATTCCAAGAGCCGAAATATCACTGCCCTTGAACTTTGTGTCAGGATAATACAGGATTTCACCAGTCCTGTCAGACCACACAAACGCATATCCGTTTGACCCGATCACTTCATTCTTCAGGACATAGTTCCACGCGTCCGTCATGTCTTCATACATCAGCTGTATCGCACCGTAATCATTGATCACGAACGCAGTCTGATTATCATACACCATCGAGTACAGGATTGGGAAACGATTACTCTGTCCGTAGTAGCTCTCCTCCCAGGAAGGATCAACTGCCGGTGACGCGTTGTCAGATGCGGTCTTTTCTGTCTCTGTCTGCGCCACATTGTCAGATGCGGTCTTCTCTGCCTCAGTCTGTGCGGTCTGGATTTTAGTTCCGTTTCCTGCAGAGATTGCGGTAGAATACCGTGACAGTAAGTTCTCGACAGAGAAGGAATAGACCGGCAGTTTTTCCATCTCGTATGTGTCGAAGGTCCGGAACAGGGGCGCGTACATTTCATCCTTCAGATCTTTGAAAAACCCTGTATCAGACATCAGGACATTCCCGTCCCGGTCTACCATCATGATGTCCTGCACGCCGGTTATGCCGGTCATGTCGCTCAGCATGTCTTCCAACAATGCCGGCTCTGCTGCGAGATCGCTGTCATTCTCCAAGGCATACCTCATCATAATGAAGTATGCCTTGTGAAGGTCATCCGACCAGGTCTGTATGGCCTTTCCGCTTTTCTCAAAGAGTGTGAATGCCTCGCAGATGTAGCTGCTGTTCTCTTTCATCTCGTCCTGCAGGGCAACCAGGGTCATCCGGGACTGTGACATCATGAGGATACAGCCGAACAGCACAACAGCAGCTATACCGGTCACTATGGTCAGTACAATTCTGAATGTAACCTTGTCTTTTTTTTGCATCTGTCCCTTCTCCCTTCCCCGCTTACTCAGCGCATTGTCATCCGCCACAGCGCCAGTATCGCCATGTCGTCAAACGGTTCGCTGTCTTCCCTGAACAAGCTCACGGCGCGGCTGACGCCGGCCGGAATATCCCTGCGTGCATCTTCCGCAACGCCCGCATTGTCCGAATCTTTCTGCGCCTGCAGCATCCGGACAGCGTCCATCAGCCGGTCTGTTCCGAAAAAGTCATCCTGCGGGTTCATGGCTTCTGTCACGCCGTCAGTATAAAGCAGGATTCCTTCCCCCTCAGCCAGATGCAGACGATCGTCCAGGATCTGTGCATCCGCGGTCAGCCCGAGGGCAATTCCGCTGTCCGGCTGAAGGTATTCCGGCTCATCTTTCAGCAGGATGGGTTGCGTGTGTCCTGCGTTGGCATAACACAGCTCACCGGTGGGCAGATGCAGGACCGCTGCGAAGACCGTCGCGAACAGGCATTCCGGGTTCTGCGCAAACAGCTCGCAGTTGGCCTGGTTCAGTGCTTCCGCCGGACTGAGGCCGGCAATCAGTTTCTCACGAATAATCGACTTCGTCATCGCCATGAAGATCGCCGCGGAGATCCCCTTGCCGGAAACGTCTCCCATGAATACGCAGACATTGTCCTCGTCCTGCCATAAACAGTCGTAGAAATCGCCGCCGACTACTCTGGCGGGACAGGTCATGGCGCGGATCCGGTACCCTTCGCCCTCCAGACTGCACTGCTCGGGCACCAGTCCGTTCTGGATCCGGCGGGCTACCTCCAGCTCTACATTGTTCTGAACCTTCTCCCGGGTCAGCTCCTCGATGTTTCTGACGTATGTGCTGATGTCCTCCGTCATCTTCTCGTAAGATTTTGCGATCTCTCCGATCTCGTCCCCGGACCGGATGTTGAGCGGTTCCGGCTTCGTCCGACTGTCCCCGGCAAAGTGGATCATGCTGTCAGATATGGCTTTGATCGGCTGGATGATCTGCTTTCGGAGCAGATAATGATAGATCGTAATGGAGACCAGCATGATCAGCAGGATAGCAAGACCGATATGGAAAATAAGCGTCAGGCATGCCTTCTGTGTTTTGCTGAATGAGACATCGATCGCAGCCACCGCGACGATCCTGTCGTCCTGCCTGACAGGCGCAAGTGCTGTCCCGATCAGTTCACCTCCTGAGGTTTCCGTGAAAAAATCGGACTTTACATCGCCCTGCATCACGGCCATGATGTGTTCCTTCTCTTTTCCGGAGTACTGCCCGTGCACAATCGGATAATCGTCATTATCATCATCATCGAGATCGGAATCCCAGATGTAGATCAGCTCATCTTCCTCCGGAATGACTACATAGGCATACTCAATATCCCAGCCGAGGTTTCCGAATCCGACAACGAAGCTGTCGATCTCATTCCATAGCCTGCATACTTCGCACACCTCTTTCCCGTACTCTTCCTCTATCCTCTGATAGACTTCTTCCTTCGTAACAGGTTCCTTATCCGCCCCGGTATCTTCTGAGAATTCTTTCGCAATCTCATGCAGTATCGGCTCATGCCGGAGAATCCCATCTATGTCGGCCTCATTGATCTCGAACCAGAGCAGGTTCGCATAGGCTTCCGCGGCAGACCGGATGGTGTCCATCTGCTGCCTGTACAGCTGGATGCCTGCCGCCAGTCCGGTGCCGATGACGAGAATGATGCCCAGGACGGCGAGCATGCGGATGCTTTTTCTGCCAAGTGAATTCTTTTTATCTGACATATGGATGTTCTTTCCATGTTATACTGGTTAACCTTAGCGATTTCCAAGCGTCAGCGCCGGAAAGCGCTTAGTTTAACCGCATATACCGCGGTTTTGGGCATGA
>ONVT01000089.1 GCA_900321365.1 uncultured Eubacteriales bacterium
GATCTTTTCGGCTCGTGTCATTCCTTTGAGGGCAGCATCCAGTTGCTTGTCTTCCCTGTAAACATCGAGGAATGTTGGCGGAGGATAGCAGCAGTGGACACACGCATACCTGGAAGGAGGTGCTTCCATAACACTATGGCCTGACGCAACCCATTTCCGGAGAGCACGCCTCTCGTAGGGGGTCATTGGTGTTTCATCCTCGAACTTTTCAAGCTCCATAGCGTTGAAGTATGCAATATCATCTTTAGTAAATTGATAATGCTCCGGGTCAGCTTCAAAAGTTCCCCAATCAAAGCAATAGTCTGATGGATAAAGGTCATGTACATTGAATGCTTTTTTTGCTCCCATGATCACGCTTTCGCCTCCTTACGA
This sequence comes from uncultured Eubacteriales bacterium, assembly GCA_900321365.1. Next base: position 373 of record ONVT01000089.1, read on the forward strand.
TTGTTGGTTCGGCTGAATGCCTGGTTGATGCTGGATTCCCTGAGACGGTTGTTCTCACCGGGAAACAGTATTAGTTCCACATGGTGTGTCAGCCTTCCGATCAGTGCTGTAGTCATGCGCTTATCATAAAGGACGTTAACCCACTGGGAGAATTCCAGGTTGGTGTTCAGAATGACGGATTTCTGCTCATGGATTTCCGAAAGATAATCAAACAGAAGCTCCGATCCGGTTCTGTCATAGGGTACATACCCGAATTCATCGAGGATGATGATTTTTGCAGGATCCAGTTTCTTCTTCCTGAACTGCGAAAGCGACCCTGACTGTTTATGTTCGGCAAGAAGGTTAATCAGTGCGGCCGTCCGATAAAACTTGACCGGGATATCCTGGCGGCAGGCTTCCATTCCGATCAGGATGGAGAGCATGGTCTTGCCGGTGCCTGTGCCTCCGTACATAAGGACGTTTTTGCCTTTATGATAAAAATCCAGGCCCAACAGGCTTTCAAAGCTGACTCCGTCCGGGAAGTCAATTTCATCTGTCCGGTATTGTTCCGGTGTATATCGGCACGGAAAACCGGCGGAATTGAGGTTCCTTGTGAGTCTGGCGGCATCCCTGTTTGCTATTTCTTCGGTCAGGAGGTTGAGGAGATATTCCTGGTTGGTGCTTCCTTCCTGCACCATTGCGCGTTCGGCAAGAGATGCAGACAGGCGGAGTTTCTTACAGCAGCTGGCCAGGTTTGATTTGATGTCAGACATTTACCACACCTCCCTTCAGGGCTGTATCGTATACGGAAAGGTCATTCTTAAGTGAGATCACCTTTCCAAGAGGGATATCCGCTGAGCCGTCCAGGGGCGGCAGCTCCGGGACATCGGAGAACAGGCGGCGGTGAAGGCTCTTGAGGCTTTCCGGATCCCTTGCCTGCAGTCGGATAGCTTCATCTACTGTAAGCAGCGCACTGTCAAATCCATTGCGTTCTGTAAGCACGGCAAGTGTCTTAAGGATCTGTCCGCGCTCGGAGTTCTCACAGGTATCCATAAAACACCGCATGCTTTCAGGCATAAGGTCATAGATACCACTGTTCCTTAGGGACCTTGGCTTTCTGGAAATGTACTTAAGATACGGAAGCCAATCCATGCTTTCCGGTTCGTCTTTACCGTAAAGCCGACGGTGCGTGACGATTTCGTGCATGTCTGCATCCATAACAACAACTGTGCCTGATGTAAGCTTATACTGAACGGTTTTCTCACAGAATTCCGGAGAGGCGGAATAGCGGTGAGTGCCATCGTCCAGTGTAAATCTGCCATATTTGTCCGTAGTGGCGCTCCCGTAACCGGCAGTATCGAAACGGACAGAGGGGAGCGGGAGCAACGCAGCTTTGTCCTCCGCGAAAAGCTCACTGATCATGTGTCCTTTATCGTAATGCTCTCGGGCCATGTCGCGGTCACAGGCATCCAGAAGCTCCGCATTTTTCGTCTCAAGGTTTGGAAACGCAGGGACGGGAACCAGTTCATTGCGCCGGAGGTAGCCAACTTTATTTTCAACGTTGCCTTTCTCCCAGCCGGACTGTGGATTCATGAAGACGGCCTTGAAGCGGTAATGCTCACTGAAGCGCTGGAATCTGTCGGTTATCACCCTGCCGCCTCCTTTAATGATCTGTGTAACAATCGCGCTTGCGTTATCGAACCAGATCTCTGTAGGAACGCCGCCGATGTATTCGAACATGGCCTGAAGGCCTTCCAGAAGGCACTCAAGGTTTTCTCCGTAATTCAGCCGGAGGTATCCTCCATTGCTGTACGGAAAACTAAGAACCAGATACTTCCGCTCTTTGTAGTAATGGCCGTTTTCGACAAAATCGGCGGTGCCAAAATCGGCCTGGGCTTCGCCGGGACGATGTATAAGGGGAATGTAATTCTCCTGTTTGTCAAGGTTCAGTTCCCTCTTTTTGGCTTTGACATAGTCTGCGGTCAGTCGGTAACTGCAATCGTAACCCTCAGCCTCATCTCCGAGACGTTTGTGGATTTTTAATGCTGTATGCCGTTGTTTCCTTGGTGCCTTCTTGTCATCAGCCAGCCAGCTGTCGATCAGCGGTTTGAAGGGATCAAGTTTGGATTCGTGCTTCACCTCCTCCTGCGGGGATGGGACAGGAGGACTGAAATCCTCCATGTCAATGTATTTTTGTGCGGTACGCCAGTTGCAGCCTACAGTTTTTGCAACATCCGCCACTGACAGGCCTTGTTCGTAGTAAAGCTGTCTGATATGATGGATTTGATCCATTGTATACATGCTCCTTCCTCCTCATCTTGTTTTTAGGCGAACA
>ONVT01000342.1 GCA_900321365.1 uncultured Eubacteriales bacterium
CATTTTCATAGATCCCCTCTCATCACCAGGCTGGAGGACAACGATCGGTGCTGTGGTTATGAGGCTGAGGGTTCACAAACCCGCATAGAATCAAGAAAAACGCCACCTGACAAACTCAGATCAGTACTCCACGATGAATGAAGAAGAACTCTTCCATGAGCGGGAACTTCAGATTGCCGCCAAGCGTGGGATTGAGGCTGAGTTCACGGATGAGTGGGGAGATATCGATTGGGAGGCACTGGAGAATTCCTCTGAGTGGCCGCAATATCAGGCACTGCGGGATGTAGTACTCTCCTCTCCCGATCCAGAGAATACGATTTATGAAATTGAGTTCTGGCAGAATCCAAACATCGGTGATGATTACAAGTACAAATTCCCAGATGAGTACATTGCTGAACACCCAGATGCCCGCCTTGGTAATATTGATGTCGCTCTGGTGAATAAGTGGATCATCACTGGTCATTACACATCAGAAGAGATGTCGGATGTAGAAAAGATGAAGCGTGTAAATGTGCAGAACCAGCTTGAGTATCTGGATGACTACCAGTACGACTTCGACACCTACAGCTATATGTATGGTGTGGCAGAACTGAAGGCACAGCAGCAATCACTCTATGGAATCCTGTCGACACTCGAAAGCACTGGTTATGACACGAGTTCTGGTGACATCTATGATGAGAAAGCATACCAGAAATACATTAAGTACCGGGATGCATACGAATCCTGTACCGCCGCCCTTGAGGAACGGCAGACAGAATATGATGATGCACAGCGGGAACTGAACAGCATACAATCACAGTGTCGCACAATCGCAAAGGATGTGGACATTTCAAATTAGCAGTTCGAATTCACTCCGGAGGAACTGGAGCTGTTGGATAAATACCGCATCCATACTGATTATGTGAATGAGAACATTCTCATAACTACATAGTCAACGAATGATGAAATCATTGATGCAGAATATCAGCTGTATCTTGATGCGGCGGAACAACTGTATGTGGAATCACATCCGCAGTATCAGTGGTCGATCACGGAAGATAATCTTCTGCTGATGCCGGAGTTCCAAGATTGGCATGGTGAATAGAGCCTGCGACAGAGCATCGGAATGTTATAGACAATGTCACTGAAAATGTCACTGTAAAATCTACGGAGACTTAGAAGACAACAGAAGTGAAGAAGATCCCACAGAATACTAACAAGAATGAAGCCCAAGATCTCCCCCAGGAAACTTTGCCGGTTACCACGGTGACACCTTAGACTGTTTCTGAGGCTGTCATGGGAGTTGCTTCTGGAGTCGTTGAATAGGTCGGGCAGGTTCTGGGACAGTATCGTCCACGAGAAACGGAGAAGAAAAAGAAATCTGCTCAGAGGGTCGCCGGGGTTGCCCAGAGTGATTAGGTTGTTGAGATGTATGAACCGACGAATTTGATCACACCGAAAACTGGTGATGATACACCTCTGATGAGGTTGGTTGTTATACTGATTGCGGCGGGTGTGATGATTTGTACGCTGGTATATTTGATTAGAAATAGATAAAATAAATGTACAAAGTGTACATTATTGACATTCTGTGCACTATCTGCTATGATGTGGTTGAGAAAGGAGGGCATGACAATGACACCGATGTTAGCAACGGAAGTTCGTAAGCAATGGAGTTCTGTGTGTGATGATGTGATCCGTAAGAGTCCGAAATTCATTAAACGCACAAGGGACAATATGGTCCTGGCTAATATAGATACATTCATCTATATCTTAGATATGTATCGGTTTACCGCCAAGAAGTATGTCGAGGACGATGGATCTATTACTCTTTCTCTTGACCAGATTGATTTAGCAGAGAATGGTGAAAATGAAGAGATTGCAAGGCAACTGCTCGGAGAATCAATTCTGGAATATGCCGATGAGTATTATGATGAGTATGAATTATACCATTCTGCTCCAAACCGGAGAGATCATCTTCCATATGTCTTGAAAGCATTAGCGATTAATGATCCAACTAAGATTGGAGGTAGTATCACTTGCCAAGCTGGAAAGAATTAAAACGCTATTGCAATAGAGATGGTTGGGAACTCTATAAGAGCACTGATCATGATTTTTATAGAAAACAATTGCCAGACGGATCAATCCTGAGAACGAAAGTGTCAAGAGGATCCGGGCAGATTAGACCTGCTCTCTGGCAGACGATACTGAAAAATCAGCTGAAGACCACACAAGAGCATTTCAATGAAGTGATTTAGATTTATTACCACATGGGGTTGTCGAAAGATGACCCCATTTTTTTTGGGATAGTGAGGAAGTATATCATTTTGACCGGTACAATCTGGCACTAAAGCCTGAATTCATTCAGAAGGCTATCTCCACACCGGTATGCATAATAGAGCATCCCGATATAGCTGGGATGTTTAGGGAAGAGATGACATATCAGGAAGCACTGGAAGTATTCCTTCAGTTCTTTGAAGGAAAACCAGAGGATATCGCGAGGATCCGCGCCGCGTTTCACAGATTTATTCCGGCAGAGTGGAAAGAGAGATAGACGAATCCAACCAGCTGACAAACCTATGCCCCTGTATTTGGCCGGATTTCGATTTAAAAGCAGCAGGCGCATATTTTCTTCACCTGCTGCCATAGGACGCGAATATGGGCTTATATGGGGCGCCTGCTGCTATATCCTGTTCATTTCTGGAATAGATCCGAGTGCGTCCCAGTCCTTACGAGTAACAGCTCCGTGTCTGTTTGTTTATAGATCAGGAGCCAGTCCGGAGTTATATGACACTCATCATAACCGGTATACTGACCAGTCAATGGATGCGGCCGATTCTTTTCTTCGAGCGGTGCCGGAATGCGAAGCGTGTTGATCACAGATTCAAGGAGATTGAGATCATATCCTCGTTTAAAACACAGGCGCAAATCCTTCTTGTATTTTCCTGATGTAATAGCACGAAGCATGGAATCAATCCTCCTCTGCAAGAATCCTGGCAAACATATCAGCAGTGGAGCCTGTGAAAACCTCTCCTCCGCCCTCTTCAAGCTCTTTCATGGCCTGGACTGTTTCCTCATTTGGAATATCCTCTCCGGCAGTGAGTCCTTGTAGGTAGGCAATTACAAAAGCCAGCTTATAATCAGGCACCTGATCAAGAAGCTTTTTTACTCGTTCACGTTCGCTCATGAAACACTCTCCTTTCTGACATCCCGCTGCATTGCTTCTCCAATAGCGCGGATTACGAATTGATTCATGCTCTCTCCCTGCCCTGCTGCATGGGCTTGTATGATGGTCTTCTGTCCTTTCGGGACACGGATTTGCATATTCTCAACTTTTTCCGACAAGTATTTCTCTGCAGATTTTTTTTGAGCTTCAGTGTATCGACTTTTCTTCCCTTCCGCCATGGCTCCTCCCTTCCGTGCACATATTGTGGGATGGCGCGATAAAGCGTCACCTTCTCCACCTTACGGCATAAGTATAGCATAAGTCAATCTATGCATCCATAGACAATGTGCACAATCTTTCCGTCTCTATGAATGCATAGATTTGTAGAATCTGTCAA